>JAOZRY010000472.1 GCA_029939965.1 Bacteroidales bacterium
TCAGGGACTGCAGTTGTTCAGTAAATGTCGATATAAGAGCGATGTTAGCTTGGATTTGACTATTAATATTTGCTAAATTATTGAGGTTATTAAAATTTTTTAATTTTAATCTTGCTTCCCGCAGTTTTTTTCCATAATATTGTTTTTGTTCATCATAAAATTCTTCACTCTCTTTCACTATATACATATTTTTATGATAATGAATATATTCTTCCATAAGTTTATTAAGAACCTCAGCAACCTTATACTGGTGTAGAGAATCCATGGAAATTGAAATCATATTAGAGTCATAAATAGGTTCGACATTCAAGGCAGTAAATAACGTGTTTTTCTTTCTATCGTTATTATTTTCTTTTTCAGATAAATCTATTGAATCTAAATCAGTTTGTTGAAAAAATTCCACTGTTCTTTTAATAACGTTTTTGTTTTGGATCAATTCAACCTCAGTATTTAAATCTGATGGTGTTACTCCCTGTATATCATATTGGCGGGATCCCTGACCAGCGGTGACAACTAAAGCATCATTGGTTTTGGGAAGAAGTAAAATCTTAGCAGTGCTTGTATAAATTGGAGTTCGTGTGAACGAATACAAACAAATTCCAATAACGATGATTAAGAATGTAAAAATGGCAGGTCTTTGCCAGTAAAACCAGACACGAGCAAAATCCCTTGTTGTCCTTAATGAAGTAATTGCCATAGTCTTAAGTCCCTTGATAGTACCTATTTTATTATAGGCGTTGTTTCAATTAAAGAGCCGCTAACTGCATTTCCGCCTAGGCTATATGCACCAAGAATATTAGTGGGGATCATATTCTGTATATATTGTTGAACAAATAAATTTCTACGTGCTATGGATGATTTTGGTACAAACACCACATCATATTGGTTTAACACTATATCATGGCTTGCATTGCCTTCATATAAAACTTTTTCAAGATTCATTAACCTTCCCCAGGGTCTTCTTTTTTTATCTCTGCTTATTACAAGTATGGTGCTTTTTTCAGCTGTATCGTTAACTCCTCCAGCTCTGGAAATTAACTGGCTGACTGTGTTAGTGCCGTCCACAAGGTATGAACTGGGATTTCTTACCTCTCCTAATATATAAACAAGATTGGCTTTCATAACCTTTAAAATTAAGGTGATGGTTAAATTATCCACCTGTGCCTGGTACTGTTTTGTAAGGATTTGCTTTAGTTCAGGCAGAGTTTTTCCCCCTGCGAGAACATCGTTTATGACAGGGAAGGACAAATAACCATCCGGTCTTATTGTGGAGAGTTTACTCTGCCCGCGAGTTGCAGTTGTTATTGCTCTTTTCAAACGGTCAATGGTTCTGTTGTATTGGATCATGGTTACAGTGACCACCGGATCAATAAACTCTTTACTGTATATTTTTTCGATTTTTTCCTTTAGTTGGAGAGGGGTGAGTCCTAACGCAAGAACAGCCCCCTTTTTTGGCATTGTAATATTACCATCGGGTCTCACAGTCAATTCCCGGTTCATGTCAGGATGATAGGCAAATTCAACTTTTAAAACATCTGCAACAGATAAAACATAGGCTTTGGTATCAGGTTTGGGTGTGTAATGGTAAACTAATTCCAGGGTATCACCCGGGCCAAGCAGATATTCATGTTCAATTTTGGGCATGGGTGGCTCATAAATTGTGTCTTTGGTTATGCCGACTTCCGGCTTTCCAGCACAGGAAGCGACGGCTATCGCTATTGATATTATGGCAGTTAAAGCTTTTATGTTCTTGATCATCGTTGTCTCCTGCTTGTCTTTATAAAATACCCATTTTTTTATAAATTTGCTCATCTGCATCATTTAGATAATCTAATTATTTTTATTATTTTTAAATTTAAATTCAAGGCGCCGGTTCAGGGCACGTCCTGCTGCGTTTTCATTGGTTGCAACCGGCATGGTATAGGAGTGCCAGCTTATTGATAGTCGTTTCGGGTCAATTCCCTGTTTTACAAGGAAATTAAGACCGCTTTGTGCCCTCTGTTTGGAGAGTTGAATATTATACTTCATTGATCCATAATTGTCAGTGTGTCCGCTGATATGCAGGTCCAGGAATTTGTATTTTTTCAGCAGATCACTTACATGTTTCAATGCGATAATACCTTTGGGCTTTAAATTAAACTTATCAAAGTCAAAGAGAACATCCGCCGATAGTACAAGATTCCAGCAGCCGTCATCACCCACCATATACCCCGGTATTGATCCTCCCGGACATTCATCCAAGGCATCAGGCACTCCATCGCCGTCTTCATCACAGTTACAATCATCATCCAGTTTGGCTTTGGTTAAAAATACCTTTTTGATAAAATCTTCCATTTTTTCAAAATTAAGAAGGCTGTCACCGCCCATTGCAAAGCCGCATTCTCCCTCCAGTGCAATTTTGTTCATCACTCTTCTGCCGGAGATGGAATCACCAATATGAATTGTATAAATGCATATTCTGTCACCATATCTTGCCTTTAAATCTTCAGCAGCAATAATAGTTTTTTCTCCCATATCATTACCATCACTGATGATTATAACAGCTATATTCCCTTTGTGATCATACCAGTCCCTGCCTACTGCATCCAGTGTCAGATGAAGAGGGCTGACACCATCGGCATCAATTATTTTCCTTATTGCACGACCATATCCCTGTTTGTCATATGTTAAAATTTTTTTATTGTCATTGTCTTTTAAGCCGTAATGTAAATTGGCATAAACAGGATAACCAAATGTTCTGATTGTACCTTTGTAATCTAAGTTGGGGATAGCTTGATTGATACCCTTGGCAAGGTTTTTGGCAAATTCTAATTTGCTGTAGGCAAGATTTTCATGGCAGCGGTTACAATCCATGGCGTAATGTTTTTTATTTTTTTTGGCAAACTTTTTGCCGCCATATCTTACAGCATGTTTTTCAGCATAGCTTGAATTCTGATAGTCTATATGGCAGGCAATGCACTCGTATGATGACTTGTAGGCTTCAGTCATTGATGCGGAAGGGTCAAAAATCAGGGTGAAATTATCCACTTTTTTTACATAGCCTGTGGCATCAACGGGTTTGTATCCTTTAACATAAAATTTGTGGTACCCTTTTGAAGCTTTGTGCTGTATTGCTTTATTTATAACAGGTGGATCATGGTCAGCGCATCCCAAAAAACCAGCACAGAAAATAAGTGTCATTGTTATTGATACTATAATGTTGCGCATATATTTTCTCCTTGCTTTTTTAATCACATTAAATTTCCCATTAAAAGTATTGGTTGAAAGTTCGCCTCAAGATCCTGTCTGTTTTTAATATTATCACTGTTAGAATTTGTAAAAGTTTCACTCTCTTTTAATATCTCTAAGTTTTGAACGGCATAAAGATGATCAGGTACTGAATATATAATTTTTTCATTACTGCCTTGCTGATTATACATATTGTTTGATCTATTCTGGTTAAAGAGATAAAATAGTAAAAACAGGATTATCAAAATTAGAATTAGAACAA
>JAOZRY010000473.1 GCA_029939965.1 Bacteroidales bacterium
ATGACATCACTGTGTAAGCAATAGCAAAAACATGTAATGAAAAAAAACGCTCAAAATCTTATTTTACTTCTAATAATAGTTTCAAGTAGCTTGTCAGGGTCAGCGCAAACGGATTCTACGAAATACAATTTTCCCATGATAGGCCTTCCCGGAATTGACCCCACTGACCAAAATCTTTTTTTATTATTGGGTATAGAACAAGTTTTTATTACAAAATATCCGATGATGCCTCAAAGCAAGTATGGAAGCAATAATTATCCAAATCAGAATTCAGAGAATGAATCTTTTAAAAAAGCACCAGTTAAATATAAAATACCCAGCCACAAAACTTCACCAAAATTTGTTTTCGGTACTTCGATTTATGGCAAAACCATCGGCTGGCACAGGGGTAAATCCTCAAAATTGATCCTTAAACAAAACGGCTATGATTTTACCCCTCTGAACCTTGACATCTGGATCGGACAAATATATTATAGTATTGGAGTTGAATTGGGTGATTTTGAATCAGATCAAATCAATATTAACGGTGAAATTTATTCCGGCAAATTTACTGGTGATTATGTTTCATATAATCTAATTAATGTAGGATACGATATAATTAAAAACCAGGTTATTGCCATAGTTCCTGTTATAGGTTTTTCAAGAGTTCAATATGATTACGATTTAATCAATTATTCAAATATCCCGAGTTCAGTTTTATCAATTCAATACTCAATCGGTTTGATGTTTGATTGCAATATTTTCAGTATTCGAATTGATAGGAAATCAAAAATATACTTTAAACTCAGGGCAAAATATAATGAAGCATTTATTGAAAATCATGGCATGTATGCTGACGAAAAAGGACACCTCACAAAGATATGGTTTGGAGTGGTATTAGATAATTATTAAAACGAAAAAATATGGGCATTAAAGTTTTATTTTTCGATAGGACACAATTAGTCCGGGCAGGAGCTTTTGGTTTAACCGTAATCGTACTATTATTTCTTATTTCAGGTTGCAACGATGGTCGATTTGAAAATGTAATTCCGGCCGGTTCACCCTGCCCGGATGATTCTTTAGTTATTTTTAAGGGAAAAGAATACCCGACTGTACAAATCGGGGATCAGTGCTGGTTAGCACAGAACCTGGATGTTGGGGTAATGATAGACAGCACTTCACAAATGCAGGACAATGGGATTTTGGAGAAATATTGTTACAGGGATGATACAACCAACTGTGAAATTTACGGAGGTCTCTATCAGTGGGATGAAATCATGCAATACTGCCAAAATGAGGGCACCAGGGGAATTTGCCCTGAAGGTTGGCACATACCAATAAATAGAGAGATAGGCAATTTACTAATCTACCTTAATGGTTCAGGCATTTACCTAAAAAAAAACGATACGCTCTGGGAACATAACTATCCGGATGACCCCGAAAATAAATCGGGTTTTAACGGTTTGCCTGGCGGATGTTTTTCTAACTATTCCAAAGCATTTATTGATCTACATCAGAAAGCCACATTCTGGACTTCGCACTCAAATTCCGAGGATGCTGCAACTAGCTTTGGAATACTTCCCTGGAACTTTATGCCAATAAGAAATGTTAAAAAAAAATATGGCTATTCTGTAAGATGCATCAAAGATTAATAAAGCTGCAATAAATTAAGAATTTCAAAAAACCACTTTCATCACCCTAAACACCCTTTTCGTCATCGAATATGGGGGTTTCGTCATAGTTGCCCCCGGAAATGAAAGAAGGTGACTTATCTTTGGAGACAGAATGAAAATCTGAAATATTAAATTAATAATTGAGTCAAGTATAGAAAGGTGCGAAGCTCCTTATTTGTGCATCCATATGACCGAAAGGCATCCGTATGGACGGACAAGTTTCGTGGCTTTTTAGACCGGACTCATAATTATTTTAGAAATGGGAAAAACAAATAGCAATCCTTTATTCGGAGAGATAAAATATGACACCAAAATACTTAATCACCTGGATACGATTAAGGGTAAAATTAATGGCAAAAATCACGATTGCCGTGTAGGTGTCTTGGAATTCCATCCTACTGACGACTGTAATTTAGAGTGCAATTATTGCACTTTTAAAAATAGGGACCAAAAAAATACATTTCCTTTTTCAGGGCTTAATATGCTGGAAAAACTGCAGCCCAAAGCGGTTTTTATAGCAGGTGGGGGCGAGCCTACAACTTACATGAGTGAAGGGAAGGGTTTTAACGAT
The DNA here is from genome assembly GCA_029939965.1 of Bacteroidales bacterium. GTDB lineage: Bacteria > Bacteroidota > Bacteroidia > Bacteroidales > 4484-276 > SABY01. The sequence goes on from JAOZRY010000473.1 coordinate 2,224, forward strand.
TTGACCCATCGCCTTAAAGAAATTTTGCCACAGGCTAAACTTGCCCTAACAACTAACGGACAAGAAATACCAAAAGGGGATTGGCTTCAATATATAGATCGGCTCAGGGTTTCAATTGATAACAGCAACGCTGAAATATTTAACAAAATCAAGGGTGGCGACCTTCAAAAAAGCATAAGCTCCCTGGTTCACTATTTAAACGCAGGTGTGCCAAATGTAGGTGCAGGTTTTGTGTTCAACAAGTATAATATTGGTGAAATATATAGCTTCACCAACCTTATGTTTGAGGAAGTGTTTAACAAGGCCGGTCAATCAGTACGCGATAAATTCAATTTGCAGTTTAGGCCAACCTGCCGGATAGAAAGCTGCAAATGCCCATCACCCATTTATAAGGATGACAGTACTATTATGGTATATGACAAAACATCTACTGAGTGGGGCGATACCGTAAAAAAAATGATAGATGAGATTGGGGCAAATTCCAATAAGGGGTTCCAAAAGTTTATAAAAAACAATACAAACCTGAATCAAGATACTTCCATTAAGCATAATAACAGCAACCCTCTTTTTCATTATAACAACCACCAACCGCTGAAATTTGATAAATGCTATATAAGCCTGGCCCGCACAATAGTCCGTGCCAATGGCGATATGTACCCTTGCGTAATAAAAGCATCTAACGAGATCAATCCAAAAAGCAATATCCTTAAAGACAGTGCAAAGAAAATATATAAAGACCAGATGAATTATTTTAATAGTAAAGAAGGGTACTGTAAGGGCACTGTTGAATGTTGCATAATAAATGGCAGGAAGAATGATATTGTGATGAAAGTGCTCAATGCCCCATCATTTGAAATACCCGAATATAGTAAAGTTGATTATTTTTTCTAAAAAAACGCCTGGCCCTGCCTTTAAACAAATGTTCTTTTTTACTGGATTCTTTTTGCCTAACGTGGTAAAGCCGGGTTATGGATGATTCAATTGAATTCTCAAGCGACATGGGTGGGAAAACAAAAATCAAATTCAATTAGGGCTAACCTGAAATGGCAGCGAACACAAAAAGCCTTGCCAGTTGAACTTTCCATTAAGCAAAAACCTATCCCAAATTAAACCCCCTTCTAAAACCAAAATAAATATCCCCAAATACATAAACTCCCACAGCCATACCATTGCCCCGGCAACCCCTGACTATCCCCAAAATACTCTTATAGAGGCCTGATAAAGCTCTTCATCAGCCAGGTCGGC
>JAOZRY010000474.1 GCA_029939965.1 Bacteroidales bacterium
ATTTCTGTTTGTGAAATATACCATTTATGAGATAGCAGTTTTGAGCGTGTCGATTTTTGTCCTTTGTTAAACTTAAAGAAAATACTCATCCAATAATCTATCCTGTTAAGGGCCATACTTGGTTGAAAATCATTAACCAAATCCTCAAGCATTACCAAATTATCAACTTGTGTAAACGAATTATCTTTCATCTTATATGTTACTATTTTTACAAATTTGTAATTTTTGAAATATTGGATGCAATAAGATTTTCCTACCGGATATTGAATTATTATTCATTTTAAATTTTGTTTATCCAAAAAAATAATTCTACTTTTGCAGCCCAATTTTGGGGAGGTACATATTTTTGTATAGAATTAACTGATTAATAAATGGATACGTTAAGTTACAAAACTGCAAGCGCTAACAAAGAGACTGCCGATAAGCAATGGGTTCTTATTGATGCAGAAGATAAAGTATTAGGAAGGCTGGCATCAGCTACAGCAATGATACTCAGAGGAAAAAACAAACCCAATTTCACACCTCATGCCGATTGCGGCGATAATGTAATTATTATCAATGCAGAAAAGGTGAAGCTTACCGGAAAAAAAATGGATCAAAAAGAGTATATCAGACATTCGGGTTATCCGGGCGGACAGAGAAGTACTACGCCAAGAGAACTCATGGAAAAAAGGCCAACTGCAGTTGTTGAGTATGCCGTTAAAGGTATGCTTCCAAAAAACAAACTCAGTTATCAGCTCTTCAAAAATCTTTTTGTATATGCCGGAACTGAGCACAAGCATGAAGCACAAAAACCCAGAGAAATAAAACTTAATGAAATAAAGTAAGCAATGGAAGTTATTAATGCATTAGGTAGGAGAAAAACCGCAGTTGCCAGAATATATCTTAAGCACGGAAACGGTAAAATGACCGTCAACAAAAAAAAGATGGAGGATTTCTTTCCTTCACCTACCCTCCAATATGTAGCCCGTCAGGCTCTGGAACTCACTAACAATACAGATAAATACGATATTGAAGCAATCGTTGCCGGTGGTGGTTTCAAAGGTCAGGTTGAAGCTTTTCGCTTAGGTATAGCAAGAGCTATTATTAAACTTGAGCCCGAGCATCGTGCAGTATTAAAATCTAATGGCCTGCTTCGCAGAGACCCCAGAATGGTTGAACGTAAAAAGCCCGGTCAGAAGAAAGCAAGGAAGAAGTTTCAATTTAGTAAACGATAGATCGCGGATATTAAAGTGTTTAGTATCTAAACCAGTAAGACTTCAAAACCTTTTGAACTACTTACTGGTTGCGTTAACAGAATGTAAACATAAACCTAAATTTAAATGCCAAGAACAAATTTCGAAGAATTACTGGATGCAGGTGTACACTTTGGGCACCTCAAAAGAAAGTGGAATCCTAACATGGCACCATATATTTTTATGGAGCGTAATGGAATTCATATTATCGACCTTTACAAAACCGCAGCAAAAATTGAAGAAGCTGCTTCTGCAATAAAGCAGATTACCAGATCAGGAAAAAAAATCCTTTTCGTTGCCACTAAAAAGCAGGCAAAAGAAATTGTTGCTGAAAAAATAAAACGAGTTGGAATGCCATACGTTACTGAACGTTGGCCAGGTGGAATGCTTACCAATTTTGCTACAATTCGCAAAGCAGTACGCAAAATGTCATCTATTGATAAGATGATGGAAGAGAAATCTTTTACAGGCCTCTCAAAAAGAGAAAGGTTGCAGATTACTCGCGAACGTGCAAAACTTGAAAAGCAATTGGGAAGTATTTCTGATTTGAACAGGCTACCTACCGCAGTATTTGTTGTTGATATACTCAAAGAACATATTGCTATTGCTGAAGCCAAAAAGCTTAACATTCCAACTTTTGCTATCGTGGATACCAATTCTGATCCTAAAAAAGTTGATTTCCCAATTCCTGCAAATGATGATGCTTCAAAATCAATTGCACTTATTATGGAAATTATTACAAAAGCTGTCGAAGAAGGGTTGATGGAAAGACAAGCTGATAAGGATAAGCGCATGGAAGAGCAGGAAAGAGAAGAACGGAAGGCTATCAAAACCAAATCGAAAGACGAATCGGAAAATGATTTGGGAGGTAAAGAGGATAAAACAAAGAAAGTAAAAGAAACCGCCAGGCGGCCAAGAATTAAAACTGATGGTGAAGCAACTGACAATGAGAAGAAAGTCCGTAAAGGTACCGCAGTTCGTAAAAAATAGACATTTTCAATTGAAATAGAGTATTATATTTAAAAAAGAGATGATGAAGTTTTTTCCACATCTCTTTTTTATTTATTACAAAATTAACTTAACAAACACATAAAAAATTAGTAAAATGGCAAATATAACTGCTGCTGAAGTTGCAAAGCTGCGCAAACACACCGGTGCAGGTATGATGGATTGCAAAAGGGCACTCCAGGAATCTGAAGGTGACTTTGAAAAAGCAATCGAAATTCTTCGCAAAAAAGGTGCAAAAGTAGCCGCTAAAAGAGCTGACAAGGATGCTACTGAAGGATATGTGCTGGCAAAAACAAATAGCGACAACACTTTTGGTATTCTGGTAATGGTGAATAGCGAAACAGACTTTGTTGGAAAAGGTGAAGAATTCATTAATTTTGTTACCGGCATAGCTGATGCTGCACTTGAAAATAAAGCTGAAACCCTTGAAAACGTTAAAGCTCTCGTACTTAACGATGGAATAACAGTAGAGCAGAGGCTTAATGATATGATTGGAAAAACCGGCGAAAAACTTGAATTTGATTCTTTTGCCGCTATCCACGCTGATCATGTTGCAGCCTACAATCACCTTGGAAATAAAATTGGAACCCTGGTGGGTTTAAATAAAAATGTTGATGGTATTGCAAACATTGGCCATGATGTAGCTATGCAAATTGCAGCTATGAATCCTATTTCGCTTGATAAAGAATCAGTATCGCAAAACATAATAGAAAAAGAACTCGAAATTGGCAAAGAACTGGCACGTAAAGAAGGAAAACCGGAAGCCATTCTTGATAAAATTGCTCAAGGTCGTTTGGGTAAATTCTTTAAAGAAAACACACTGTTAAATCAGGATTTTATAAAAGATTCGAAAAAAACTGTTGGTGGATATCTTAAAGAAACCGATAAAGACCTTACTGTTACTAAGTTTTTCCGCTTCGCTCTGGGTTAAAATATAAATCCACTATATAGTGTGCGCCAGAAAATGCCGGTATCTTCGTTGGACTTGTATTGAAAACAGTCATCTACAAAAGTAAACTCATAGATTTTCAACACTTCGTCCGTCTCAATCTCAGCGATTTCTGACACCCACTTCCTGAAAAATTGAATTTTCTTACAAACACAATATAAAAAAGAAGGCTGCCGTGAATCAAGACAGCCTTCTTTTTTGAATATTTTTTTTCATTAAAACGTTAAATTCTCTCCAACCTCTACCTTCTAACCTCTACCTTCTAACCTC
>JAOZRY010000475.1 GCA_029939965.1 Bacteroidales bacterium
GCTTAATAAAAAAAAACGTGAATTTTATTCACGTTTATAAAAAGTAAAAACATAATAGAATTAATAACCCTGACAAATTAATTATCCAGGAATTTTAGTTTCGATTCAAGAACTTTCAATTCATCTTTTGCTTTGGTTATTTTCTTTTCAAACTCATTCTTGAACAAACTTGCTTTTTTGGTATCGGCAAGGAAACCAATGTTGTTTTCCCATACATTGATATCATCGCTCAGTTTACTTATTTTATTTTGTATAAAACTACGTTCGCGCGATAGAGTTCTGTTTCCGTCGGACGAACCTTTCAGCACTTCCATCTTTGAACGGTAGTTTGATAGCGACATCTCATTGCTGCTAATGTCGAGCTTGTCGAGTTGTTTATTAACAGCTTTTCGAAATTCGGTTTGCAGGCGATCTTTTTCTTTAAAAGGAACATGACCTATTTCGGTCCAACTGCGTTGGAATTCTTTGAGTTTGTTGAGGTTTTCACTTTTATCTTCATCAAAAGCACTCTCCGCTACTAGTTTTATAAGTGCCTCTTTTTTAGCCAGATTTTCAGTTTCTTCTTCGCGAATACTTGAAAAATGTTCTGATTTGCGATTAAAGAATTCATCGCAGGCAGCCCTAAATCGTTTCCATATTTTATCGGAGTGTTTGCGTGGAACCGGGCCAATCTGTTTCCACTCCTTCTGCATGTTAATCAACTCGCGGGTTACTTCACGCCAATCGGTGCTCTCTTTTATGCCTTCGGCTCGTACACTCAGGTCGAGTTTAAGGTTGTAATTGTTTATTTGCTGATCTTTGAGCTTACCAAAATAATCTTTCTTTTCGTTAAAAAATGCATCTAATGTAACCTTGAAACGGTCCCAGATTTCATCGTTTTGCTTCTTTGCAGCAGGCCCAATTGTTTTCCAAACTTTAAAAAGATCGTTGAATTGCTTTGTTTTATTTTGCCACTCTCTAATGCTATTTACTTCGCTTGCAAGCAATTGGTCAGCTTTTTCGCAGAGGCCTGTTTTGGCTTCGAAATTACTATCATGCTGATCCTGAAGTTGTTTGTAATGATCTCGTCGGCGTTGATTTATTTTGTCGGTGGTAGATTTGAAACGTTCCCAAATTTCATCGTTTTTATCTGTCGGAACAGGGCCAACCTCTTTCCATTTTTCGTGTAGTCGTTGTAGCTCTTTGAACGATTTAATAATGCTCGACTCAAGCAACAATTCTTCAGCTTTTTCGCATAGATCAATTTTTTGCTCCAGATTTTTTTTGAGATCAAGATCCTTTAACTCCTTGTTGATCTTTACCTTATCAAAAAACATTTCGACGAGGAAGTGATAATTCTGCCATAGGTTATTCACCTCTCCCTTTGGAACCATTCCTATATCTTTCCAGCCATCCTGTAATGTTTTAAAGTCATCGTAGGTTTTTTTAAGAGTCTCCTCCGATGTAATCAGGGTTTTCAGTTCTTCGAGTATATCCTGCTTTTTCTTTAGGTTATCAAGTTTCTCTTTTTCAAGATTCTCAAGGTATATTGCCCGTTTTTGCCTGTAGATGTTGAATAACTCCTTAAATTTGATTTCCAATGGATCTTCTGCAACAGCAGTATCTTCTTTTTCATCACCATCATCTTTTAACAGATTTTCGTGAATTTGAGTTTCCTTCTCTGATTTTGTTTTTTTCAGGTAGGTTACTTTAATAAGAGCAACCCTGGCTTTAATTTTATTAACATCATCTTCCTCAACAACCTTTTCAAGCTCAATAATTAACTCTTCACGAGAGAGGGTTTCTATATCTACATCTTTCTCGGGTTCATTCTCTTCCTCTTCTTCGTCATCGTCAACTGTTTCCTCTGCACCTTCAATTAAAGCCTCTGTAACCTGTTCTTCCTCAGTAACCGTTTTGGTTTCCGGGTCGGCTTTCAAAGTTTCTTCAACCACCACCTCAGCTTTGGGTGTTTTATCCGCTACTTGTTTCTCCTCCTGTTCGGTATTATCTTCTGCCGTAACTGGTTCTGCTTTAACTGGTTCTTCTATCAACACCTCAGTCTCAGTTTCTTCAGCATTTTCGATTGCTAGAGATTCCCCGGTTTTTATGTCGGTCGGATTATCAGTCTCAGCCATTTCATCTTTTATTGAAACAGCAACAGGTTCTTGAACCAGTTCTTCTACTTCCGCTTCTATGGGTGCATCTGGCATCTCATTTTGAACGGTTTCAATAACTTCAGATTTTTCTTCCAATACTTGGTTTCCCGCCTGTTCAGTATTTTCAACAGGCTCTTCTGCAACTGGTTTTTCGGCCACCGGTTCCTGTGTCTGGTTGGATACTTCCTGATTTATGTCAGGCTGCTGAGATGTCTCAACTTTTTGGTTTTCTGCTTGTGAAGTCTTCTCATCCTGATTTTCTTCACCAGGAATTTGATTTAGTTGATTTTTGTTTTCCATCACTTAAAATTTGACTTAACTAAATGATTTATTTATTAGCGTTCTGGTTTTAATTTTAAAACCCTGATTATTAGATATACTTATTTGAAAAAACGAGTGCAAAAATAGCAATTTATCAATATGCCAAGCAGTTTTACACAAAATTGAAGATGAACTTTAAGAACCACTGAATTGGAGGTAAAAGGCATTGCTTGTATATAAAATATTATTGAAAGGTTTATTTTCTGATTATCAGAATGTCAGGTGTTTGAATGTGAATAAAAAAATTTATTTGGTGGTATTTATATGCATTTTAAATTGTGATTGGCGGATTTAATGGTACAATGATTTAATGCTTCGATGCTACAATGATTTAATGCTTCAATGCTACAATGCTATAATGGTTTAATGGTACAATGGTTCAATGATTCAATGATTTAATGGTACAATGGTTCAATGATTTAATGGTACAATGGTTCAATGATTTAATGATACAATGGTACAATGGTACAATGGTTTAATTCTTTTCCATCTTTGTTTCTTGTCGCATTGTCTCCTTATCGTATTTTATCATTAAAAGGTAGTAGGTTCTTAATTTGGAAAACTAACCAACACGTTTATGTTAGTTTCTATCGCTAATTGGTTAATATCTTCAACTTCGGCAAAGTTGAGAGGAAAAGCAATGGTAATATCCTTCCACCCGTTGTTGTAGAAATATTTTGCCATACTTACCGATGAAACTGTAATTTTATTCACACCGGTTTCTCTGTACCATTCGCCAACCTTTGCCGACTGATGTGTTTTGAAATGTGGTCGGAAGATAAGATTGTGTTTATCGGCTTTTATTTTCATCTTCTGAATGTTGGATAAACATTTTTTTTTATCCAATAACAGTGTAGGTTTTTTTAGTTTCATTGTGCAAATATAATTTCTGCCATTAAACTTGGTAGAAAATCCGGTTTTATATTTTGTGTCTGTAAGAAAACTCCATATTTCAAGAAGTGGGTGTCAGAAATCGTTGAGATCGAGGCGGACGAAGTGTTG
>JAOZRY010000476.1 GCA_029939965.1 Bacteroidales bacterium
CCAGAAGTTCCGCCTAATAATTTTTCTGCTTGAAGTTTCTCTTGTCTTGCGATTAATTCTTCCGTCTTTTTGTTGGCTTGTTCCATTCTTTCAGCAGCAGCAATAGACTTCGCGAGTAATGAAGAACTGTCGGTAGAATTGCCGTCGTCTTCTCCAGAACTAGTATCGCTTTCTCTAGGGCTGTTATCGTTAGATTGAGCGCCGTTTGTATTGTTTTCATTTTCATCTGTCATCCCTTTTCTTAGTTATCTTAGTTTATAAACTTTTCTCTATTGCACGTGTTAATTCCTTAACTGCGGATGTTAAACTTTTCTGCCATTTATATCTCTCCACAATTAAAGTGAGTGTCCATAACCCCAATACGCCGTAGTTTAATAATTGTTGTTCTATCATTCTAAAAATCATAACTCTCCGTATTTATTGCTTGTTGTAAATCCATTAAAACTTGTATCTCTGTTGGGTCCGATGTTTTCCCTTCTAATATTGCTAGCTTTGCGTCAAAATTTCTACTCTGTGCCTCATATATTTTGCTCTCAATATAATTAACTCCGTCGCTGTTAAATTTATATTCTGGGGAATTTTGAATTAAAAGTTTTAAATCATAAAGGGCTTGGTTTAATTCTTCATCTATTAAATCTATTTCTGCGTTGGCTTTTGTTTGAGACCATGTCCCCCTTTTAACTTTCATCTCTGCGTCTGTACTACGAGTTTTTAAAACTCTAAGGCTTTTAATTATTGTTCTGACATTTTCTGCTGGTTTTTCTGCTACGAAATTAGACAAATCGCCTAAACTTAAAGCCTCTATAAATTGCCCTGTGTTCTCACTTGCACTTAATTCCCTAGTAGGTGCGTTCTCAATTCCTAATAAACCTATTTCCATTAGCTGTTGTTCGTTTAAGCCTTCTGTAAAATCTTCCATTCCTTCGCCTAATTCTGGGAAATATGCTTTATAATTTTCTCTATTTTTATTAACTAATCTTTTCATAAATGTCCCTAGCGGTCCGATGATGGGGAACTGCTCGCCGCCTATTGCTTGTGGGTCTCCGCCTAAACCTGCGTCTATTATTGGGTCTAATTTTGGTCTTATTGGGCTTTCCTCTGTTTCCATTCTTTTCTGTTCTTCCTTAATGGCTGCGTCTTGTTTGTTTCTCTCTATTGCTTGTTGGGCTGATAATTGTCCGCTTGCCATTGCCTCTTGTTTGGCTGTTTGGACTTCCATAAGCCTTTTATCTTCTGCTAGTGTTTGGGGTGTTTGCACTCTTTTAACACCTTCTTTATCTTTAATAATAACTTCATTTCCTTTTGGAATTTTATTTGTGTCTGCCTCTTTTCTCATATCACATGTTTGTGTTTCCTCGTTCCATGTTCCGCCTGCGTCTATACATTTCCTTTTCTTGCTATCTTTGGGTGTCATTTTTGACATTGTTTCTTTTGTTGCTGGTGTTATAGTTGCCATTATCTGTTAAGTTTTGGTAGTGCCTCGCTTGGTTGAATACTAGTCTGCCCTGTGTTTGCCTCTGCGTTCTCTTGGGTCTTAGGGGCTAGGCTTGGCGGTCTGTTAAATTTAATTTTGATTGCTGCTTGGTTCCAAAGGTCTCTTTCTAGTTCTAGTTGCTCCTTTGCATATATAGGCTCAAAGATTAAATGTCCATTGATGCCGCCGACTTCACTCGTTCCGTCTGACGTTGCAATACTTCTAGGAACTCCGAAGACTTGATAAAAGAAAGTTTCTAAATATCTAATCCACTCCATCCTGTCCTGCAAAGACTTCATAGGAAACTCTTTAATCTCTGCTGTGTCTTCTGGTAAGCCTAACATTTGTCCTTCTTTGACTGCCTTCTCTATTTGTGAGTTTGCATATTGAATTTTTCCTGTGTTGTTTGTTTTATAATAGACAATTCCTAAAGCCCTTCCTCTTTTCTCTAACATTCTATTTGTAATTAAAGCCTCATTTCTAGCGTCTATAATCCATTTAACAGCGTCTATCTGTGAAGTCCCATGTAGTTGGTCGCCTAGTCTTTTGTTTGAGGAGTGCAACATATTTTTAGTTTCTATTGGTTTCCATTCTTTTTTATTATAAATATCATATCTTTTAATCCGCCCATTGTTAAAAACTACTCTCACTCTCTCTGGGCTAATTGGGATTAAATTAACTAGTGTCCCATTGTTATTTCTAATTATCTCCATAAAAGCGTCTCCGACGACAAACTTCATTACTAAATGTTGCCACATCAAAGTTTCAAAAGTATCTTTACCCATTCCTGATATTTTTGGGAGTATGACTTCCATTTGTTTATCTCTTGTTGTATATCCTCTGCTAGTCGCCCATGTTGAAAGAGTGTTAGCCGCTGAATTTATTTCTGGTATTTCTGAATAATAACCCATGTTTTTTGGGGCGTCTGCAAAATACCAATAAGTCTCTCCGTCTGCATTTTCTTCGTCTAAGGCTTTGGCTGTCACTATAAAATCTGGAACTGATATTTCCGTTGTCGTTGCTGAGTTTATATTAAATGTCATTATGCTGTTAAATCAAAGGGGATATTTAATTTTGTCGTTTCATCTGTGTTAAAAGTTTGGTTTGGGTCTAACACTATCTTGCCTGTCCCAGAAAGTTCTAAATTTAATAATAAATTGTCATCTGGGGATAAAGTAATTATAGAATTTAAGGGAATTTTAATTAAAAATGCTGTGTCTGCCCCCATTGTTTTACTTGTTATTTCGTCGCTGATTGCTGTTGGCTCGTTGCTTACATTTTCTTTATAAACTTTAAGTAATTTTACGCCCCATGTTCCGCCGCCAGAATACCCTTTGGTGTATAACTCCATTTTTATAACCTTTTTGTTTTGGGTTGGGTTAGTTGATGTTTTTTCTACATAAGTAGAACTACCTGTAGTCATTATTGCCCCATTTTCTGTGGCGCCATTTACATAATAATATTTTATATAACTTGATGTTACAGGAACACCGCCTGCGTCTTGGATTTTCATCTCCATAGTCATTTTATTAACATAATCATCTATATTTATTGTTTTTGTTAATATATAAGAAGAAGAAGAGTTTGTAACTTCGCCGTCTGAACTCCAATTAATATCACCCTCACCCTCTAAAACTAAGTCGCCTGTTTTTTTTAATAATGTTGATTTTATAATATATGAGCTTGCCGTGGCGTCTGTAACCCCAGATAAAAAACATGTTCCCCTTAATATTTTACCGACATTTCCTTTCTCTGCTTTAAACTCATATGTTCCAATATTTAAAAGTCCGTCTGTGCTTGATGGCATAAAGGGGATTGTGGATAAATCAAATTCTTCATCTGTGTTATTCTCTGAATTTCCTAAATAAAAAGTCAAATAATTAACTCCTGATAATATTTCTGTCATACTATAACTTGTTATAGATGGCGACGCTGTCGTGTAGGGTTGAGGGTATAAATCTGCCATTAGTCTGTTAGTGTCCT
>JAOZRY010000477.1 GCA_029939965.1 Bacteroidales bacterium
AGAAAGAGAGAGCTTTGAATATTAGGGGGAATTACTATCCATGAAAATCCGTGATCAACAGCAATCTCTGCATTTTTATCGTTTAAGATTAAAGCGTATAGGTATGGTTACGCTCATTTCCACGGGTTTTCCGTCTTTTGTCCCAGGATAAAAATGCCATTGTTTTACTGTTTTGAGTGCTGATTTATCTAAGACTTGATGGCCGCTGGATTTGCTAATCGTAACCTTTTTTACAGTTCCCTGTTTTGAGACAATAACTAATAATAATACCTGTCCCTGGTATCCCCGCTTTTTTGCAATTCTGGGATACAGAGGAGCAGGATTGGTTTTGTATTTTGGAATGGCCTTTGTATGTATCACAGTGACAGGGGCAGTTTTTTTTTCAGGCAGCAGTGATTTATCTTTATTGGCTAAACTATTAACTGCTGGTGGCAAATTTGTTGTTTGATTCTCTGCCAATGGCAGTGGAGGTAATACCTGTTCCTGCTGTGGAACAGGTTCTATATGTTTTGATTCTATTTCTTGTTCAGCTTCCTTGATTGATTCAGTTCTTATGACTTTATTTTCTAAAATTTTGTCCTTTTCAAGATTGTTATTTTTTTTAGGTACTTGCTTTATGGATTTTGCTTTTGTGACTTTTGGTATTGGCTTTACCGCTTTGGCAAGAGGCTTTGATTCCTTGATGCTGGGTTTTACTTTTTCTAATTTTTTTTTTTGTTTTTCAGGTTTATGTATTGATTTTTCAGGAAGGATTTCAGGTTTTTTTTGGATCTGTCTGTAGGACATGGATATTTTAATAGGTTCTGGCTTTGACATAATTGCAGGTTTTTGGGCAGTATGGATTTTTATGGATAAAAAAGCTGCATGAATCAGTATTGTAAAAATTAAAGCAGGGAGCAGGGTTTTCATTTAATCACTTTTTATCTGGGGTTTGGACTGCCTCAGCCTGAAGAGAAATTTCAAGAAAACCTGCCTCTTTAATCTTGTCTAATATTGTAAAAAGGCTTTGATAAGAAACTTTGTTATCTGCAAAGACAAGGATCCCTCTGTTTTTTTCGGATTCTGCCTTTTGTATGAGTACATCTGTTAAATTTTTTAATAAAACAGGAGTATTATTTACAAAAATTTCACTGTTTTCTTTTATGGTTACAGCAAGAGTTAACTTTGTTTCTGGTTTTGCAGTGGATGATTGCGGCAAAGAAACCGGCAGGCCATTATGAACAGCCATGGAGAGCATTGTATAAATAAAGACAACAAGAAGCAGGAAAACAACATCAATCAAAGGAAGCATCTCAATTCTGACCTTTCTATCTTCCGGAAGTTTTATTTTCATTTGACATTTCCCTGATTATCCTGCTGGTGCAATAGAATTTGATTATATACAATTTCAAAACTGGTTGCATATTTTTCCATTATAGCTGCTGCTTTTTTGATTCTTGAATTAAAATAATTATATGGGAATACTGTGATAATTGCGATGCTAAGGCCAGTTGCAGTTGTAATAAGAGCCTGGGCAATTCCTCCTGTAACTGCCTGGGGGTTTTCTATGCCTGATGCTCCCAGCATTTCAAAAGAGGCAATAATCCCGATAACTGTTCCAAGAATTCCCATGAGCGGCGCTATTGTTATCATTGTATCCAGGCCACCCATGAATCTTTGCATACGGTTGATCTCATCTGCTGCTGCTGACTCCATAGCTTTGATCATAGAATATTCGCGGTGTAGAATTCCACTGACTATTATTCGGACAACATAATTATTTGATCCGGAAGCTGCTTTTTTTACCCCTTCCCAATCTCCTTGCCTGCTTAATTTGAGAACCTTATCCACAAGTTTCTGGTTTCGCTGCATTCCTATTTTAATCCAGAAAAATGAACGTTCGATTATAATGGTTAAAGATATTATTGAGCACAAAGCAAGGGGGTACATGACAGGGCCGCCATTTTTAAAAATTTCAAGCATATTGCCTTATTCTCCTCTATTTAATATGTTTTGGTCTAATTGATTTTGATTAACAAGAAAAATACATGGCTTGCTGGAAACAGGGTTGTTTTTTACAATCACCCTGGTGTTGTAAACTTCATTAATGGATGATTCAGTTATAACTTCGTCAGGTGTTCCTGTTTTATAAATTGTGCTGCTCTTTAGGTTATGTTTGACTTTCGGCTTATTTAATAAAATTAGCCTGTCAGAGTATTCTGCAGCCAGATTCAAGTCATGAAGTACCATGAGTACAGTTAATGAAAGTTTTTGTTTCAAAGAGCTTATCAAGTCAAGAATCTGCACTTGATGTGTAATATCAAGATGGGAAGTGGGTTCATCCAGGACAAGAAGGGAAGGGCTTTGGGTTAAAGCCCTTGCAATAGATGCAAGCTGTCTTTCCCCTCCGCTTATTTCATTCATCCTTGAAGTTTTCAGTTTTAGAATATCAGTAAGAGCCATATAATTTCTAACTATTTCAATATCTTTGCGGCTTTCAAAAAACTGGAATTTTTCCATAAATGGAAGTCTGCCAAGCAGAACATAATCTTCAACACTCATGGCAACAGGATCCGCTGACTGCATGACCACGGCAATAAGTTTTGCAATCTCTTTGCCAGACAGGTTCTGAATATTTTCACCATTAAGGTAAATAGCTCCTTGCCGGGGGGTAATATATTTTGAAATAGCTTTAATAAGAGTTGTTTTGCCAGATCCGTTGGGTCCGATAACTGATATAAATTCACCTCTGTTTACGGAAAAAGAGATGTCGTGCAATATATTTTCTTTCTGGTATCCCAGACACAGATTATTTACTTGCAGTATATTGTTCACAATGACACCTGTTTTCTGGCAAGAGCCCAGATAAATATTATGCCGCCGATGATACCGGTTATAACTCCGACAGGAAGCTCAAGTGGAGATATAATGGTTCTTGCAATAACATCACATAAAATCAGAAAAGATGCTCCGGCAAGAAATGAGCTGATAAGAAGTATTCTATGGTCATGACCTGCCATCATGCGCATGAAATGAGGAACAATAAGCCCCACAAACATAATGATTCCAGCAACAGAAACACTTAACCCGGTTAAAAATGATGCCAGAATAAATAAGATTTTTTTTGTCCTGGCAGTATTGATTCCAAGATTTGAGGCATCTTCTTCTCCAAGAAGAAGGGCATTAAGATCAAAACAGAAAAAATAAGATGCTATAAGACCTGCAATAGATCCAAAAAATGCCAACTTTATAAGATCTGTATTTGGTTCATCAAGAGAGCCCATGATCCACAAAACTATATTGCTTAAATCATCAGTTTTTGCAATTGCCATTAAAAGCATGACAAGAGAAGATGCCACATAGGAAATCATGACCCCGGTTAAAAGCATTCTGTTGGATTTTATATGCCGGGATTTACTGTTAAGGCTGTAAACAAGAAAAATTACAAGGCTTGCACCGATGAATCCTGAAA
>JAOZRY010000478.1 GCA_029939965.1 Bacteroidales bacterium
TTGTCTCATTGTCTCCTTATAGCATTGTCTCATTGTCTCCTTATAGCATTTCATCACCAAAAGTACTTAACCGCGATGCCTATATAAAAATATATCAATCCAAATACTTCATAATGGTTTCGTAAAAAATCATATTGTTTATTGGTTTGGTGATGTAATCATCGCATCCGGCCTCCCCGGCTTTAATTTTATCGCCGGCCATTGCATAAGCGGTAATTGCTATAACAGGAATATCCTTATTAATTTGCTTAATTTGCTTTGTTGCATCATAACCATTCATCACTGGCATGTTAATATCCATCAAAATAAGGCTAATTTTCTTATCACTATGAAAAGCCTCAACAGCCTCTTTGCCATTCCGGGCTCTAATCACATCCATTTTCTTGCGATTGAGAAGCAACTTAAACAAATGAAAATTGGTATCATCATCTTCGGCTACCAAAACAGTTTGCCCACTGCCAGTATCAACCTCTGATTTATTATTTTTGTAAATAGTATCGATGGCTTTTGCCGCAGTAACCAAACAAGGGAGTTCGAACATAAACGTACTACCGCGTTGGGGAATCGATTCAACCCAAATTGATCCGCCCATCATATCGATCAGCTTTTTGGAGATCGATAGTCCAAGTCCGGTCCCTTCAAACTCACGGGTGGTAGAATCATCGGCCTGACGAAATATCTCAAATATTATTTGCTGTTTATCCTCTGGTATCCCGATACCGGTATCTTTAACATAAAATAAAAGGTTCTCAGCTTTCCCCGAAACATTATCAACCTTCACACCTATTTCCACCCTTCCCTGATGGGTAAATTTCAAGGCATTTTTAATGAGGTGTCCAAATATTTTTTTGATTTTGCGGATATCTCCTGAAAGTTTAACATCCTGTATCGAATCAGGAATGGCTATTTTTACCTCGATATGATCCTTATCAAAAGCAATCTTTTCCTGACTGGCAAACACATATAAACCATCAATAAGTTCACTAATTCCGAACCGCTCCACAGCCAGTTTTGCCTCACCACTATCTATTAAGCTAATATCCAGAATATCCTCAATTATCGACAATAGATGCTGCCCGCTTTTTGAGATTACTTGTGTAAATTCCAGAATTTGATCAATGGGCATTCCCTCCTCTATTATATCCGAAAACCCAATTACAGTATTTAAAGGGGTACGCAACTCATGCGACATAGTTGCCATAAAAGAGCTTTTGAGTTTATCGCTTTGTTCGGCACTTTTTTTCGCCTCCAAAAGTTTCTTCTCATATACCTTTTGTCCTGTAACATCCTCAACTATACCTATTCCATCAACAAAATCACCATGGCTATTATAAATACTTTTAAAATATCCTTTTACAGGAGTAACTTTATTAGCAGTTACCGATTTGTAGTACCCCTCATAAACTCCACTACCTTTAGTAAGAGCTTCTTTAATTGCTTTTATTAATTCAATATCAGCAGCATCCTCTATTATATTAAAACCAATAAGAACTTTGCGGCTGGAACCAACAATACGAACAAAATTCTCGTTGCAATCGATAATTACACCTTTTTTATCAAAATTAAAAACTCCAAGAGGTGTATTACGAAAAAGAGTTTTATATTTTTCTTCGCTCTGTTTTTTTATATCGTCAACATTATACGTTTCAGTAATATCTCTCACAATTGAAAGTACATTATTTTCGGAGGCCTTTACCATTCGTACATTAAAATAGTTTTTTCTGTCGGGCAAATCATGGCAGTAATCATAAGTTTGCATTTCGCTGGTACGCAGGGTTTCTTCTATCTTTTGGCGCGTCAACAATGCAATAGATTCCGGCATCACATCATCAATTTTTTTATTAAGAAACTGATCGGGATCTACAATTAGATTTTCTAAGGTAGCCGAATGATATTCGACAAAACGACCTTCTTTATCAAAAACAAATAATAAATCGGGTATTACTCTAAGCAACGAACGTAGCCTGGATTCGGAGCTTTTCAAACTTTCCTGGATTATAACCCTGTCGGTGATGTCTCTTGAAACTGACAATGCATAGGGTTTTCCCTCAATTATAATCTTTTGCACCATCACTTCGGTCCAAATCAACGTACCGTCTTTGCGTCGTTTTTTTTCGGTGAGTTCTATCTTTTTATCAACAATTAGGTATTTCTCCCGTGTTTCTGTAAGGTCATCAGTTATAATACTTGCAGAAATATCGGTAAGAACATTCATACCAAGAAGCTCTTCACGTGTATATCCGGTCTGTTTTTCTGCCGAGGTGTTTACATTCATAATCTCACCCGACTTATCGCCAATCCCGGTAATAAAAATCGCATCAGGGATGTCGTTGAACAAACCTTCAAATTTCCTTTCGCTTTCTTTACGAGCAAATTCTGCCTTCATTACATCGGAAATATCCATTATAGCTAACCGACAACTATTAAGTCCGGAGATAACCTCAGCCACAATCACAACTTTAACATGAGTACCTGAGACAAGAAATTCATGCTGCTGTATTGTTTTTTGGCTTAAGGCATTTTTAAACTTTTCGATAAATACAGAAGTATTTTCATCAACAAAATCAAGGAATTTACTACCGAGAATCTGCTCTTTATTTTTTCCAATTATATTCTTTGCAGCAGAATTAAACTCCGTTATTTCTCCATCCCGATTTAAGATTAAGTATCCAACGGGTCCATTTTCGAATAGGTTAAAATACTGTTCTGATGTTTTCTCCAACTCCTTGCGGGCATCTATCAACTCCTCATTTTTTCGTCTTAATTTTTCATCCTGCCTGCTGAGATTTTCAACCATTTTAATCATCTCCAACTGAGCTTCCTTCCGCTTAGTAATATTCCGGGCAATACCCCGTAATCCTACCACCTTAGCATTTTCGTTATAACTAAAATCAGATGTTACTTCAACCCAAATCTCATGTCCATCCTTATGAGAACCACGGAACTCCAAAACAACGGGTTCAGGAGTCTTACCTGTTTTATTATATAACTTAAGATTTCGATCAATATATTCATTCATCAAAGCAACAGATTCCTGACTAAAAATTTGGTTTACTGGCATTTTCATTCGCTCATCTCTGGTATAACCAAGCATTTGTTCAGTAGAAGGGCTAATATATGTAAGCTTTAAATCAAGGCCACTAGTCCAAATTACATCAACTGCCTTTTCGGAAAGTATTCTGAATTTTTCTTCACTCGCCCTCAAAATATTTCGGGCTTTCTTAAGTTTAGCCGCCCTAAAGTAACTATATATGGCAATAATTAACAGAATAAATGTTAATGAGAAATAGAAGATTTTAAAATTTCTTGCACCCTCCATTTCGAGCTGTTTTATCTTGTCGGAGCTACTCTTTTGCTCAGAAACCTGATTAGGGTTGTCAACTTGATTTTCCATATTTTGCACCTGAACATCAGCACCCCGCCCGTAAATAGCCGGAAACCAAAGAACAA
>JAOZRY010000048.1:0-5897 GCA_029939965.1 Bacteroidales bacterium
TCGGGGTGTTCGGGGTTTTGATTTACATGTACATGATTTGAAGGTGGATTTCGGCGCAGAAAATCTTTGATTTTTTTCGACACAATGGCCTCGCCGAATGTAATGAGAACATCGGGAGCAAACTTCTCTTCATCCTCCTCGTGGATGGTTGCCAAAATTTTATCGATGCAGGCAATACCATTTGTGTTTGGATAATTAGAATTTGTTTCGCTAAGAATAATAACCTGTGGCAGATCGGAAATTTTTTCCAATGTCTGGTTTAACAATTCATTTTTAGTTGCTTGCCCTGCAAGCAACATTACTTTGCCTGATGTATTTATAATTGATGCGAAAAAATCCAGTTGATGCTCATCGAGCTTTTGAGTGGGTGCAACATGATGAATAATCCTCGGCTCCAAAAGAGCTGTAGATTCGGTTTCGTAAAGTGGCTCCGAAAATGGAACATTAATATGAACAGGCCCGGCCACCGGGAATAGACATAAGTTTACAGCCTGGTTTACAATGCGATTAGTAAACCACAAGTCATCATCGGTATTGATATTTTGTGGAAGACCGAAACTCTTTTTAATGTAATTATTATAAATATTTTGCTGACGGATGGTTTGCCCATCGCCCTGATCTGTCCATTCTGCCGGGCGATCGGCAGTGAGAATAAGCAAAGGAACTTTTTGGTAATATGCTTCGGCAATTGCCGGTGCATAATTTAGCGAGGCGGTACCCGAAGTACATGATAATGCAACAGTCTTACCGGTTTTAATAGCAATACCCAAAGCAAAAAAAGCAGCACTTCTTTCGTCAACAATCGAATAGCAATTAAATGCGGCAATACCTGCAAATGTGTTAATTAGCGGTGCATTTCTCGATCCTGGTGAAATTACAATATCGGTTATTCCTTTATTTAACAAAATTGCCGCCAGCTCCTGAATACCTTTTTTATTTGAAATCATCCTTTTACTTTAAACTTGTTCGATAACCTGTGCCAAAATATTTGCCTTCATTTCTGTTTCCAACCATTCGGCCTCTGCATTGGATCCGGCAGTAATACCACCTCCTGTAAAAAGCACAAATTTATCTGTAAAAACTTTCATGCACCTTAAATTTACAAATAATGTAGATTTATTTTCCAAATTTACCGAACCAAGAAAACCTGTATAAAACTCCCGATTATGTTTCTCGGTTTGAGCAATAATTCTTATAGCTACATCCTTTGGCACACCGCAAATAGCAGGTGTAGGATGAAGTGCCTCTACAATTTTTCCAAACAAATTTTTATCAGAATTAGGCTCAATAGTAAAATCACTGCAAATATGTTCTATATCTCCCGCCCTTGAGGTGTAAGGTTCAGAAACCGCAAAAACATCAGCACCAACTTCGGTTAGTTTATTTTTAATATAATCCGTAACAAATTGCTGTTCGATTCTTTCTTTCTGTGGCCAATCATTAGCAATGCTGGTTTTGGCAATATGGGGTCTTGTTCCGGCTAAAGCCATAGTTTGAATGCTTTTGTTGGATTGGCAAATAAATATTTCAGGGCTTGCTCCCATCCATGTTCCGGTAGTTGGAGTATGAAAGAGATAGCAAAAAGCTGAAGGATATTTCTCCATTAACCCAAGAAGCAAATCGGCTGATGTTTTTTTCTGAGGGTTTGTAACAACTTTCACTCTTGAGTAAACCACTTTTTGAGCTTCATTATTTTTTATTCGATCAATAATCCAATTGCATCCGTTTAAGTATTCATCTTTGGATGTTGAAATATATTTTGCTGAAAATTTTTCGGGTAAAGAAAATTGTTTATCAGGAATACTTACTGTAAATTTTTTAATTTCTTCGAAACCAATTAGGAATTTTTCAGGAGAAAGAACAATCGTATTGCAAATATCATCAGACATAAAAGGGGAAAAAACAAATCCTTTTATTGTACCAAAGTTCTTGAAATTTGCAACATTTTGCAGTGCGCCGGATTGCTGAACGATTGCTTGAATTTTTTCATCGCCAGGCATAGACCAAATAGCAAAACCCGGCGAATGACAAGAGCACCTGGAGATAAAACGGGATAATATTTCACGCCGGTTCATTTTTGAACAATAAAGTTGGTAAGCCTGATCGTTGAGATCAATCTCTTATTTTCGTCTCTGATATCAATATTCCACAGATGAGTTTTTTCGCCACGGTGTATAATTTCGGCTCTGCCAAACACCCAACCGCAATTTACCGATCCGGTATGATTTGCTGATAACTGGCTTCCTCTCACATCAAATTTTTCATTATCCACCAAAACATACGATCCCAAACCGCCAATGGTTTCGGCCAGAGCTAAGTTTGCTCCTCCATGAAGAATATTGCCAGGACGAGTTGTGCGCTCATCAACCGGCATTTTTGCACAAACAATACCCTCACCAACTTCGGTGTATTCAATTCCGAGGCTACCCATTAAAGTACCTGAATTTATTTTATTTAAATCTTCAATGCTGGAACGTAAACTTATCATAATAATAAAACGATTTTTTTTTAGTACAAAAAAATGAAGCTACAAAGGTAAAAAACAAACTACCGGAGATGTAAGGTTTTCGGACTTTTCGATTTACAAAAATAAAAACTGATGCTACATTCGTGGAAAGAAATAGGTAAACCCGAGAAAAACACCAACCTGTGTGTATATTGGATTTGAGATTTCCTGACGCTGTCCGAATAGGAAATTATCGATGGTTGGATCCGATAAATTAACATATTGCAATTCATTTTTCTTATATCCAAACGAAAAACTACCTCCAAGGCTCAGGTCATATTTTTCGGTTTTCCATAATGCACCCCCCGAAATGTGGTATAAATTGACGAATAATTTGCCGGGAACAAATTCAGTATTTACATTAATCGAATTTTCATCAAAATAATTAAAATCTGTTCTAAAGCCTAATATGCCTTCCAAATTTTCGGACACATGCTGCTGAATAGCAATAGCTACATTCAAAACAGGTTTGTAGGCCAGGATCATATTATCAAAATTTGCCAATTCCGGCGGAAAAATCCCATCAAAATCATTTTCAATATCGATATCCTCCTTCAATATTTTATATCTTTTTACAGGGCTGAAAAAAGAAACTTTAGAATAAAGAATACCCTTATCGTTCAATTGGAAATCGGCTCCCAAATCAACAGTCAACGGTGAGTAAAATCGCGAAGGTATTTGAAGTTGCCACATTGAAGCCTTAAAGATTTGTGAGTTTTTTGATGGAATATTACTAAAGATATCTCTTTTTAACTGGCTCTTGGAAGCAAAACCCAGGTTTATACGTGGCAAAGTAACGTTAAGTCCAAGGTTCACAGCATTAATTGTGTATGTAACACCAATAATAAATATCACACCTACAGCCCTGTATTCAAGCTCATCAGTAAATCGGGTATTACTCAACAGTGTTACCTGCGATGTATCAGTATGCAAGCTATATACATCGGCCGATTGATTAAGGTAATAACTCTGGCTTCGATAACTAAAAAATGTGGAAACCCCCAAACCTACTCCCGGAGCAATCTCTTTTCCATAACCAAAACCTGCCCAATCTTCCCTAATTTTGCTATAGTAGCTATAACTGCCAATGTAAAACTCGTTGCCCTCATTTTCTGGCAAAACATCATATTGCATTGTGTGACGATAGCTTGTTCTTACGTTTACATAATTTCGATTCAACACAGCGAGTGTTACACTTATTGGAAGTTTAGGTACTTTTTGAATTAACGACACAATTTGTGGCAGCCCATCAAGGGTCGAAGATTTTAAATCGAGGTTGGTTCCAGCGGCATTTTTTGCATTAAAATTGCCAAGGTAATAACCATCGCTGGTTACTGATAAACTCGAATTTTTGATAAATGCCAGCCCTCCGGGGTTATAAAATATTGCACTGTTATCTCTCACACCAGCGGTTACTGCCCCGGCAAGCATGTTAGAACGCGACCCAACCATATTTAACCAATGGTTATATTCCTGAGCTTGTAATCCGCTACAAAAAGAAATTACGAAAAGTGCAAAAATGAATCTCACTGCATAATCATGTTTAAACATTACTTTTCTTTATCAGTTTTCAAATCTGTGAAAACATATTGATATTTTTTTCGGAATATCTGAAAACCGCAATAGTCAAAACAACAGAGGACGTAGTATCAACCTCTACAGATTTCATTGACCCCAGCTACATTTATGGGTAATAAATTAGTAAGTAAAAAACCACTGCTCTGGAAATCATAATTTTAAAATTCTACATATTGGAGTTCTAAATTATCGTTTATAAATATTGTATGCTTTAATTTAACTAATACAAAAATTAAAATTAGCGTAATACAAATATAGAAGATAATTTTGTGAACCGATGGAAATACACAAGCTCTTAATTACCGATTTGGGATACGAACTTGGTAAATGCTTTCAAATTAGCTTCTTTTGTTGTTTCTCATAAAAATATTTTTAATGGAAATAAAGAAGGATTTTTCGCTCAAGTACCTTAATACATTCAGGATTGATGCTACTGCGCGTTTTTTTGTAGAATTTAAAAATGACTATGAAGTTATTGATTTTGCAAAAAACAGAACATTAAAAAACGAACGGCGGCTCATATTAAATGGTGGTAGTAATATTCTTTTCAAAAGCAATTTCGATGGCCTTGTTATAAAAATAAGTATGCAAGGTATCGAAAAAACAGGTGAGGATAAAAATCATGTACTAATCAAAGCAGGAGCAGGAATAAGTTGGGACAAGCTAGTTGAATATTGTATCGGACATAACTATTCCGGCCTCGAAAACCTGTCGGCAATTCCGGGAAATGCCGGTGCTGCACCAATACAAAATATTGGTGCTTACGGGGTGGAACAAAAAGATTGTTTTTACAGTCTTGAAGCCGTTCACATCGAAACAGGTATCATTAAAATATTTAACGCCGCTGAATGTAATTTTGGATACAGGGAAAGTATCTTCAAAAAACAGGTAAAAGACGAGTACATTATTTTATCGGTAACCTACCAACTTTTTAAAACTCCTGTTTTCAGGATTGATTATGGTGCAATAAAAGCTGAATTAAAAAAACAAAATTTGAAAAATGTAACCATTAAAGCAGTTTCGAAAGCTATCTGCAATATTCGCAGCAGCAAACTCCCCAATCCGGATGAAATTGGAAGTGCAGGAAGTTTTTTTAAAAACCCGATGGTTGATCAGAAAAAATACCTCGAACTAAAAAACAAATTCCCCGAAATTGTTGCCTACCCAAACGACTTAGGAAAATATAAGATTGCTGCCGGGTGGCTCATCGATCAAATGGGATGGAAAGGATACCGCAGGGGTGATTCCGGAGTTTGCAAAACGCAGGCTTTGGTTCTTATAAATTATGGCAGTGCAAAAGGCGAAGAAATTTACTCTTTGGCAACCGATATCCAACAATCTGTTTTAAAACATTTTGGATTGCAATTAGAGCCTGAAGTAAATATTATTCAATAACCCTGCACGAACTTGTTTGAAGTATATCATTATGCATAATGTGCGCCAGAAAGCCGATATCTTCGTTGGGCATGTGTTAAAAGGTGTGCAATAAAAAAGCAGGATTTGTTTTAATCCCCCATTTACTTTTCAATCTTCATGCAATCATTTGACCCGATGGAAGCATATCGTCGGACGGAGGAACACCATGCTCTTTACGATAGATTCTTCGTTTACATATTTTCTGTTTCTCTCCACGGCAATATATGTTCATAAATCCTTTACAGGCCAAATCTTTTGATTTACAGTACTTTTTAAAAAACCCGCATTTTTCTAATAATTCACATTCAGTCATTATATTCAAAGTAAAAGTTTAGATATTGTATTTATTTTTCAAACGTTGAACCATTCCAGCCCCATAAGTGTCTTTTAGCATTTG
>JAOZRY010000048.1:5997-12929 GCA_029939965.1 Bacteroidales bacterium
AGCATTTGGCTATTTTGTTCCAAAACAACTACTACAAACTTTTCGGGTTTATTGAGCAGCCCTGCCAAAAATTTTGAGGCCATTGTAATGAGTTGTTTGCTATCATGGATTTCGCAGTTCGACTGTAGTTTTAAATATGGCATGATTTGTAATTTCTATTTTGTTTAAATGATTCCTGTGTTTTCGATTTGAGTATTGGGAGTTAAAAGTGGTTTAACATTATTAATCTAACAGAATTTACTTATGGCTGCCTCAAGTTTATTCTTAGTAATCGGTTTTACCAGATATTCGTTACAGCCTGCTTCAAAGGCTTTATCGCGTTCGTTAGATTCTGAAAAAGCAGTTTGCACAATAATTGGAATAGTTTTATTTATTAACCTAATTTGTCTTATTGCCTCAAAGCCGCTCATTTCAGGCAATTGCAAATCCATTAAAATAATATCATTTTTATTTCTAAGGGTTTCTTCAACAGCTTCAACACCGGTTGTTGCTCTGGTTATTATAGCACCTCCTCGTTTTAGTATTATATCGAGTAATTCGTAACTGGCATCGTTGTCTTCAACAATGAGTAATTTTCTACCTTCAAACGAAGTTATTGGCATCGGTTCAGTAAACATCACTTCGGCTCGGGGTTTTGCTATAGATTTACCACCTGCAAGCGGAAAGGAAATATAAAATGTTGAGCCTTTGCCCGGTTCCGATTCGATTCTTATTTTTCCGGAGAGGTGTTCTACCAATTTTTTGGTGATTGCAAGTCCAAGTCCGGTGCCACTAAATGGCCTTACCCTGAGTTCGTCAACCTGCCTGAATCGTTCGAAAATTGTTTTTTGATATTCTTCTGAAATACCAACCCCGGTATCTCTGACGTAAATAACTACATTATTTTCTTCAAAATAATACCCAAGAGTTATTGTGCCCTCTTCGGTGAACCTAAAAGCATTCAAAAGCAGATTATTTGTAATCTGGTTAAACCGGAGGTCATCAATTTTAAATGCTTTATTACCTACGTCCTCGGGAGCAGCGAACTCAAAATTAATTTTCCCTTCGGTTTTTGAGAGCTCATCACTATTTTCCCAGATCATAAAAATCTGATCTAATGTTTGGCTAATCGACCTAACCTCAGAATGTATTTTAATTTCACCTGCCTCAATCATCGACATTTCTATTATATCATTTATCAGTCGTAGCAGTATGTCGGTGTTATTAATAATGACATCTTTAAATTCGCGTGTTTCATCTTCTTCAATTCCCTCTTCGCCAAGCATTTGGGCAAAGCCTACGATAGCATTTAGTGGTGTCCTGATTTCGTGCGACATATTTGCCAGAAATGCTGATTTAAGTTTATCTGATTGTTCGGCAATATCTTTAGCACTGATTAATTCCTGTACATTACGCAGTTTTTGAATTGCCAGAGAATAGAGGTTGGTCAGCTTTTTTACACCTTCAAGGTCATTTTCGTTGAATGGCTGAGCCGAGTTGGCAAGTGCGACTTGTCCAACGAGTTTGTTATCGACAATTGCGGGTACCGAAAGAAAATTGGTAACCTTGAAATGACCTATAGGAACCCCTCCCGATTCCTCATGTAATTCCGGGTTATTAGTGTAAAATGCCTTTTTTGTATTCAAAGAATGCCCCCACAGGTTTGGGTATCCATCATTAGTTTTGGAGAACTTTGGGATTTTACCTGTTGGCCCAGATTCATCCTTATACATGCTACTGGGAAAGTGAATAATCAACTCGCTGGTCAAAGGATCGATGATACCTGCAAAACCTTGCTCTGATGTAGTGATTTCTTTGGCAAATTCGATTACTAAATCGGATACTTTTTGGAATGAAATTCCGGGTTTTAATAGCTGTTTTGATAACTCTGTCATGGCTTTATTCAACGACAGCTCTTCCCTTAGTTTATTTAATGTATGTTTTTTATCTGTAACATCTAACAATATCCCAATTATTCCACTTACATCTCCATTTTGATTTTCGATTACATTTTTGTGAAAAACTACATCGCGTTCCTCTCCCGATGCAAATTTTACTTTATGTTCAAAAATCTGATGTTCCTTTTTCAGCAAAAGTTCATGATCCTTTTGGTATAACGGTTCTGCAAGTTCACCAGAACGTAAATCCATTATTGTTTTTCCTAAAAGTTCTTTTTCACTACAGCCAATATACCTTTCA
The DNA here is from genome assembly GCA_029939965.1 of Bacteroidales bacterium. Lineage (GTDB taxonomy): Bacteria > Bacteroidota > Bacteroidia > Bacteroidales > 4484-276 > SABY01. Next base: position 8,176 of record JAOZRY010000048.1, read on the forward strand.
AATTCTTTATTACATCCGGTGTACCTTAGGTTTTTATCCTTGGCAAATATAGGGCTTGGGATACTATCCATAAGATCACGTAAAAATTTCAGGTTGTTTTCTAACTTTTCGGTGGTTAGTTTTTGTTTGGTAATGTCTTGTACGTCCCCTTCAAGAATAAAATTCTTTCCAATCGAATTTTTGGAGCGTCGAATATGGACTAACCCTGTAAAAATACTTCCGTCTCTTTTGTAAAATTCTACTTCAATTTGGTTGTATTTAATCCCGAAATTTTTGAAATCCCCCATGATTTCATCGCGCAAAACAGGATTTACATAAAGTTGTTTTGAAATATCCGTTACATGTTTTCGTATTTCATCTGGCGATTCATAGCCAAAAATATCTGCAAAGGCTTTGTTTACTTCAATTAAATGCCCATTGTTTGTACTTCTGAATATGCCAATGGATGAATTATCAAATATATGCCTGAACTTGTTTTCACTCTCATGTAGCTGAGATTCCAGATGTTTGTGTTTTAAAGTATATAAGATTGTTTTTTCGAGAAGGTAATTGCTTAGATCTGTTATTGGCAAAAAATCGTGGGCACCGTTTCTAATCGCTTCCAACCCCATATCCCTGTTGTCATTTCTGGTGATAACAATTATTGGTGCCTTGAGTCCTAATGCAAGTAGATTTTTAAGGGTGTTGATGCCAAAACTTTCAGGTAGGTTTAAATCAGAAAAGATAATGTTGAATTCATTTTCAAGGATGCTTTTCTTTGCTTCATCAAAACTATGAGCAATAATCAGCCTGAAAGCCAGCCCATCAATCTCGTTAAGGCAGTTCTTAAATAATATGCAATCTCCTGAATCCTCCTCAATCAGTAAAATTCTAATGGTTTTATCTGCGGAATTATTTTTCATTTGGTAATTGATTTGCTTTAGAATTGTAAAAATAGGTGAAATATTAATATGGTACAAATCTTTCGATTCAATTTACTGTAAATGCAGTGTGTGGATTTTCCTTTCCATTTCTAAATTTCAGGATCAAATAATCACATTTTTATTATTTTCAAATAAGCCATATCATTTGTAAATATTCTTTTCCCGAAATTGTCTTTTCGGATTGATTATCCAGTAGAATACTTTTTTTTAAGGGAGCTTTAAAAAGAAATTAATCCCCGTAAAATGTTAGTTTTACGGGGATTGTTTTGTAAATAGTAAGAAACCTCTAAATTTCTTCGGTCAGCTCAAGAAATCGTTTGTATGGAATCGCCAACATACTTTTGGCGTGTAAGGCACCATTAGCCTGGCTAATCATCGATACTTTTGCGGCTGTTTCAGGGTCGGGGGCTTCGTAGATATCAATAAAATCATACTCGCCCAATATGGCATAATGCGACAGAAATCGTACATCCGGGCATTTGTCTTTAACCTGTTCGAGCCAGCTACGCCCCTGACGTTCCCGGTTCTTCATTTCGTACGAAAGATCGGTAGAAAGTTTTGTGAATAGAATGTAGGTCTGCATAATTTCTTCCTTGTTTTAATTTATGATTGGTTTACAAAAATCGAAAATACAAACATTTTTCAGTATCTCAATATCTTCATTTTATAAAATTATAAAATCTATAAAAAAAAATTATTCCAATTCCGGTGTAGGCTGTTCGATTAGAGTTTCATCGCCTTTGGGTTCAAAAATCAAATTAATACCAAATCGTACTACAAATACATTGCTGTTGTGGAGCACAAATGGAGCAATAAAATTCTCGTTAATCAGGTAAAGTTGTACCGGGCCAATATTTGCTGCAACGCCAATTCCGGGGTTCAGATAGCTGTTATTAAAAAATGTGTTCGAAACCATAAGATTCAGGTTACGACTAAATTTACGGGTATAAGCAATTGAGGCACTGGCCCAATTACTGTTCTTTACAAACTGGTTACGAACAAGAAGACTGAACATGTCTTTTTTCGTTAAATTATAGTGCCCACCAACATTTAATATCGGTGCCAGTTTGCTTGTGTAGTTTTCGGCGGTTTCTATTATGCCAAACTCATCGGTAATCGAATCTACAATATTTTCCATCCTGTCGGTGTCAAATTCGTTGTCTTCAAAATATTCTCCAATATCGAAACCTTCGTACACAAATTCCTTTTCCGGATTTTCGGTTCTGAAATTTTTTAAGTTTTCAGTCCAATTTATCGAACCAATATTGAGTATGCTGATAAATGTTTCAATTTTCTCATTTACCTTGTATTCACCACCCAGGTCAAAAGCAAATCCGCTGTTTTTGGGATTTGGAAGTAAGTCCTCAATTTCAATATCAGAATTGTTCATTCCGGGAATTGACATGTTGATGTCGATATGTGAACGTATTTTTATGCTAAAATCTTCCGGGTTGGTATAAATTTCAAAGTCTGATTTATTGGTGGTGATGTTGGCAATGCCCTGCAGATATTTAAAATTGCCACCAACATTTAGTTTCTCATTAATCTGGCGGGTGTATCCAAACGAATATTCCCGATAATAATTAATGTTAAATGCTTCTCCACCAAGATTTACAGTTTTGCCGAGGTACTCTTCGCTTCCATTACCATAGAGCAAAAAAGTTAACAGATTTTTGTTTATGGCGATATTTGTTTGAACAAGATCAGCAACCCTGAAATGGAAATAATTCTTTTTAACTTTAAAACCAAAGGAAATGAATTCTTGCATCAGGTTGAAATTAATCTTGGTCTCATCGTCGATATTGCTCAAAATATGGTCGCGGTCAAGAATCAGTGAATCACCTTTTCTTAAAAAAATATCTTCGTAACTGATGGAATTTTCGAATCCGGTTTTAATGGATGAGAGAAATGGAATTCCGATGTAGAATTTGTATTCGGGAATGTGCCCGGGATTTATGTTCCTACTATGAGGAACAATTGGCAAAAAGCTAAGCGTGCGGTCGGCTTGTGCAATAGCATTATTCGATTGAAAAAATATTGAAATAACTATCGAAAGTCCAAAAAACAGTACTGTAAGTTTTATTTTCTGTTTCATAATATCGTCCTCCTAATTACCAGATTCGATTGTGATACCTACAATTGCTCCAAGTTTTATCTGAATGCCATAATCATCATAAATTTTAATCAAACTTTGGTCGGTTGTACTTAGTGTGGTTTTCAAAAACAGGTATTTCGATTTTACAATGTTGTCGAGCCTTGGCCTGTCGATTATGATATCGGTAATTTTGTTCGATGGTTCGGTAACCCGATATGCAGGCGGGCCACTTACCGGAGCCCCCCGGAGTATATTTATATCGGAGGTTATCAGCGAATCTACAATTTGAAAATCATCATCGGCAAAATAAACCTGGGCATGGGCATTTATCGGAAATCCGTTGATGAGGTTTATCCTGAAAAGCAAATGGTCGATTTCATTCGGATTCTCATTAATATCCATAACAACAGTATCTTCGATTGTAAATGAAGCTATAGATGCAAATAGCTCAAATTCGAGGTTAACGTCCAGCGTAACTTCACTACGATCCAGAATAAAGTTTTGGGAAGTTGTATCCTCAACAAAATTTGTAATTGCTATAAAATCGTAGTAAAATACCTGTGGCGACAAATTTATTGCTTCAGCAAAATTTGCCTGTGTAAAATCAAGAAAAGTTTCAATAGTTTCACCAACCTGATCGATACCGGGAGATTCGATATCAAAAATGTTTGGAATACCCGGGCCAAACAATTCTATATCGAGATAGTAGGGTGAGTTTACACTGGAATGAACCATAAGCGTATCAGCAATAAAAGTAATTGGTGCACCAAAGGAGTTGGTGATGTCGAAGGATAATTTAACGGAACCCTCACCAATGTTTATTCCACCACTCACCACATCTTCAAACAGGCTTATCTCTAACGAATCCTTGAATGGTAATTCGTATTGGCCGAAATGACCATAAGATTCGCTAAACTCTAATGATAATAAACTCCCCTCTAAAGTAAATTCATAGGGCGACAAATCTGGGTTTTCATCGCCAGCAATAATAATATCCATAAGAATGGTAAGTGTATTTTGAGCCGTATCAGAAGGATGGTTCAGGAGTATTTTGTATTCCTCCAGGTTGTAAACCGTATCGAAATAAACCCATGGGCTTTGCCCCCCCGGATTGTTGATGTTGGCAATTATTGATAAAGAGTTCCCGGATGCGATGTTCCTTATATCCGGAATTGTAACCATGATGTTGGCGTTATCCCGATTTAAATTGGTTTTACCGTTAATGGTTAATTGTCCGTTTTTAAGAAAAATGCTATCGATGCGCTGGTTACTTGTGTCGGGAATAAACTGGTAGTTTTCAACAAAATTAATGGTATCGAAGATACCTGGCAGAATAGTATCCAGGGGAAAGTTATTGGTAAAGTCAAACTCCTGATCGGGGAAGTTTATCAAATCGCCGGCACTTGTCGAAATTAAGTTTTCGGAGCTGTAAATAAAACTTAGGCTTTGATCGGGGTTGGTTACAATATTGAGGTTTGACGAATCTTCGAAAAAATCGGCAATATAGAGTGTTGAATTTACCAATGGGACTGCAAATTCAGGATTCCATGTAGGTTTTATTATTTTACTAAAATCAAAATCATCCTGGAACTTTTTGCAGGAGGTGTAGAAAATAGTGAGTGCCGAAAAGCTAATAATTGATAATAGTAAGGTTTTTTTTCTTATACTTCGAAAAGAGTATTTTGTTTTCATATCGGATAAATTTAAGAACAAATATTAATTTGCCTCAAATATAA
>JAOZRY010000479.1 GCA_029939965.1 Bacteroidales bacterium
AGGATTGATAGTTTTATTTGTGATTTCATAATATTTTGATGTTTTGATTTGCAAATATTGGAATTATTTTTTGAAATTAGCTGGAATTAATTGCTTTGTGGGGAGAGGCTCCTTACTTCGGCCCTCAACAACCCGCTTCGGATAAAAAGGCTCTATACATTACATCAGGTGGAGGACACCTGTAATATTTGCAGCCGGAATCATTAAGGATTCATTTCTACGAAGGTTAAAAAATACATATAAGGCTTTTCATTCTTCGATTGGAAAATGAATAACCTTATTTTTCAAAATAAACCCCAGCACATCAAAATAATATATAGCCTAAAAACCTGTATGGATAACAGTATAATTTATTTACAAACCCTAAGTCAGGTTTTGACTTAAAGTCAAACCCTGACTTACACTTTGAATGAATTTGATTAACTCAGTATGGATTGAGTTATATGGCCTTGTAATGTTCTCTTTTTTAAAACTCAAAGTGTAGCAAAACCCATACCGGATTGAATATGGAAGTTTGAAACCTAATAAATTGGCACAAAAACAGCCCCATCCCCGCCCCTTCCCCGAATCGGGGAAAGGCCGGGATTGGGGTTATTATCTGGTGTGCTTGAAAATATGGTAGTAAGATTGCGTTTTTAATATGTTGATAATTATTGCCCTAAGATATTAGTAGGCCTTTTTATCTCCTTTTACTATACCCAAAATGGTAAGCATAATAATTTTCATATCCATTCCAAAACTCCAGTTTTCGATGTAATTCACATCAAAACCCACTCTTTGCTTTAGCTCGGAAATTCTTCTAATCTCTCCTCTGAATCCCCTTACCTGCGCCAAACCCGTAATACCAGGTTTAATGGTATGGCGAAGCATAAACCGACGTATTAGTTTCCGGTATTGGTTGGTATGCCTAAGCATGTGTGGGCGAGGCCCGACCACTGACATCTGCCCTAAAAATACATTAACAAATTGTGGGAATTCATCCAGACTGGTTTTTCGAAGAAACCTGCCAACAGGAGTAATTCGTTTATCGTTTTTAATTGCCTGAATGTTGTCAGCATCGGAGTTTCTCCGCATCGTCCTGAATTTTAAGCAGTAAAAAATATTCCCATCGGCACCGGTACGTTTTTGCCTAAAAAATACACCTTCACGACTACCGGCCAGAGAAAAGAAAAACAGGATCAGGGATGTCCAGGAAAGAAAACCAACTATCATTACCAATGAGAAAACAATATCGAAAGCACGTTTGGCAAACCGGTTGGAAGCATAGCTAAGTGGACCTGGGTTTATCTGCAATACAGGCACAAGGTCATAATTTACCAATTCTGCTTTTTTATACGAAAACTCTCCCAAATCAGGAACTATTCTGATTTTTACAGGATATTGATAAATTGCAGATGTTATCTCAGGCATCACTCCAACAGGTACGCCATTCCAGCCAATGTATATTTCATCCACATCCTTACTTTCTATAATATCTTTCAATTCGCTCCAGATACCAACAACATCTCTTTTCCGACTTTTCTTATCGGCAATAAATCCGATAAATCTATATCCGTTTAAACTATTGGCAATAAAAAAATCGCGCAACTCCCTGGTATTGTTGGTAAGCCCAACAATAAGTACGTTCCGGTAATTATATCCAACTCGTCGGTAAAGAACAAATGCATAGTAAAGTCCGAATTTCCAAATCATAAGCATTCCAAAAAAAAGCGGAAATACTATTTCCAGCAGTTTGCGAGGATAATAGTTTAGCGAAAACAACTGAAAATACAAAAGGAAAAGGAAGAAGAAGAAAACAATGATTTTTATGTAGGTATAAAGAAGTTGCTTTTTGTAGGCATGATGATGAACATGACCACTTCGGAATACTGAAACCAGAATGAGCCATAGAACATTCAGGTAAACATATAATCGTAAAAAATCTGTTGAGAAACAATTACCTTCGCCAGGGTACTTGCAAAACCCCACTACAAAAATCAGGTTAAGTATTACGAAATCTCCGGCAACAGAAATGGCTGGAATATATTTTGAATATGATACTGTCAATGTAAATATTGTTTTATGTCCATTTAATTTAACTGCAAAAATATGATTCCTCAGAAAAATACAAAACCTCTGAAATGATTAAATAATTTTCATAAACAATTTATTATAATTATCAATAATTTTTGTCCAGTTGTATTTATCCTTTATAATGTTCAGGTTTTCGCACACAAAATGATGGTTTTTAGTGTTTTCAACCCCACTGTTTAAAATCTCAGAAACATCATTTTCATCAAAAAAATACCAAGCATTTTGTTGCAACACTGCTCGGTTAAAATCATTATCGTGCGCACAAATAAGTGCTGATGAGGCCATAGCTTCGAGTAACGATGGATTGGTACCTCCGGCTGAATGACCATGAAAATAAAGGGCGGAGTGGTATCTGAGCTGATTTAGCCGGAAAGCATCAAACATCCCATCCTGAAACAGAATCTTTTCGCATTCATAAGTTTTTTTTAAGTATTTCCCAAACTCATTTTTTACACTACCTACAACTACCAAAGGCTTATCTGAATTGGATTTAAGAACTCCACGTATAATTTCTTCGATATGATTATCAGCTTGCATGCGTGCAATCAACAGATAATATCCGTAGGGCTGTACACCATACTCTTTGATTTGTTCAGGCTCAGGATGATAAAAAAAATCGGCACCATAAGGAAGAAATTCTGCGTTTGATTTATATTCATGCTTAAGGTACTTCTGAATGGCCTCAGAATCAGCCACCAACAAATCGCTACTTTTCACGGCGAGTTTTTCGGCATATTTCAGGAATTTTCGTACCCGGTGGCTATATTTGCTACGCTTCCATTCCAGACCGTCCATATTGGTAACTATTACCGGCTCATCAGGCAAAAGCCGATACCACACCGAATTACTGGTATAACCCAACTGGTAAATAATATCGAAGTCTCTTTTGCGGCTATCACGAATACAGTTTAAATCATAGATAAATTGTCCGGCAGTACCTATTTTATCTTCGGGATCGTAACACCTGATCAAATTTACTCCATGCCACCGATCCTTCTGATACGGATGACTTGATGAACAATAAACCCATACTTCCCATCCCTTATCGGCCAATCCTACCGAAAGATATTGCGCAAACTGCTCAAAGCCACCATATTCGTTGGGAATACCCCTTGATCCTAAAATTCCGATTTTCATACCGATTTTGGATTTCTAAAATTTTGAATCATCAAAAGAAATAAAAAAAATGAAATGATGGAAGTATAATTCACGATGTAAACCCTAACTGGGCAAGCCGGAAATGAGATTGATCTATTGAATTTCTAATTTTTAACATCTATCCTCTACCCTCTACCCTCTAACATCTAAATTCTAACATCTACCTTCTAACATCTATCTTCTAACATCTATCTTCTAACATCTACCTTCTACCATCTT
>JAOZRY010000049.1 GCA_029939965.1 Bacteroidales bacterium
AAATCTTTCGGAAGCCTCTGTTTGTATTTATTCTTTTACAGGAAAACAAATTGGCCATATCAATACAGGCAGTCAAAAATCGGGTTGGAATTTATGCACCTGGAAACCAGCTGACATTGGCCGGACAGAATTGCCGGAAGGAATTTATTTTATCCTTCTGAAACAGGGAAGTGAAACGACTGTGAAAAAAATGATTTACTTAAAATAATTAACATTTAAATTCTATTATCATGAAAAAATTCATTCTTATTCTCGTCCTGTTTTTTACTCTACAGCAAAGTTTTTCCTATACATGGGAAAGCTATGGGCCGGATTCCATACAGGCAATTAATGTTTGCTTTTTTAACACTCCGTATAGTATTATTTGTTCAACTATTGGGATGTACCTTGTTAACGGATACCAGGGTGGAGTGCTGGAATACTTTTCTTATCCTGCCAAAGATGCTGCTAAACTGAACGATAGTACAATACTATTTGTCGCAGGTGATGGTAGCTATTCCGACGGCATTTATAGTTTAAATGTACAAACATACCAGGTAGAGGTTATCGAATATTGTATCGAACCTTGTTTCATTAAATATTATGAAGAAAGTGGGGTTTATTATGTCGGCTATTTAACAGGTTTATTAAAATCGGAAGATGGGTTAAACTGGTCGGAAGTAACCCATTTTGTCGGGCATAATTGTGTTGATATGGAGTTCTTTAACCAACATATTGTGGTTAATGTAAGTATGGCACTAACACATTTTTATTTATCGGGCAACAGTGGTGCCAATTGGTTTGAAGGCTCAACTAACCCCGGATGGATTACTGATATGGCATTTAATAGTCAGGGTGAACTTTATGGCATTTTCCCCGATAATTCTTATTCTTCAGGGTTATGGTATTCTGTTGACTACGGTGATAACTGGGAGGTTGAGTTTTATTCGGGTAATATGACTGCTTTATACTTTCATAACGAAGATAAAATATTTGTGGGCTGGCATCCACCTGCAAAAGAGTACGAAGGAATAGCCATTTATAATTTACAAAATCAAGAATTCACATATTTAAACGAAGGACTGCCAAATACAAACATTAATAAAATAGTATCCTTACCTTTGATAGGCGGACATATTGCATATTGTTGTACCGACAGCGGAGTTTACTACTGTGATAATTATGCCGTAGGGATCGATGAAAATTTAACCGGAAACAAAATATCCATATTCCCTAATCCTGTTACTGAAAATACAACTATAAACATAACTCTATACGGATCGGGTTCTATTGATAATGCCATTTTAGTTTATAATAATCGTGGAGTACAGGTTGATGAGATAAAATTTAGAAACAATTCACCGCAGGGGAGGGAAGTAAAATGGAATAAAGGGGGTTTACCTGCCGGGATTTATTATCTGGCAATAGAAACCAAAAATGGCAGGTGGGCAAAAAAGTTTATCCTCCGGTAATTGGTTTGGTGTAAAAAGCAAATATTTTAACAATCAAACCTGCCATTCCTGGTGATCGGTACAATTTTTCCATGATTGATTTTTTTGGGGATAAGGTTGTCGATACTGATAGTAAATCCGGAAGTTTGAAAGTTAACACAGCATTATTGTCAAACGGAAATTGTTTTTGAGTAAGACCTTATTGTGCCAAAGTAAATCTTAAACTAATGCCGCCATTGGTGGTAGAATTTCGATATTGCGATGAAACATAAGGATTGTTGATAACCTTATCGAAGAATATACGAATATTCATGCGTTGGTTTACCATATAATCGGCTGAGGTATTTATAGAAATTATCTGCTGGCCGGTTGAAATCTGATTTATATCTTCATCAATCCGGCGTAGGATTGTTTTGTTGGTGCGGATTGAAAAGTCGGCTCGTATATTAAGGTCGCTTTTCACATTTTGACGGCCACCACCACCACCCATCGTTTTAATGGCAAATTTTACATCTTTAAACCTATATCCAAGTCCAATAATAAATTCCTTACTGTTTACCTCGGTAAGCTGATTATTCACAAAACTCATCGAAAGGTTTCTTGACTTTTTAATTTCGAACTTGGTCATCAGGCTGTTTATCCAAGTCATGTCGAAAGTAATTAGCGGGCTAAACTGCTCAATAATACTTACCTGCTGTATCTGATACTGAGAAACATAATTATCGTTACTGGGATATTGGGCGGCGGGAAAATCATTTATTTCAAGGTAATCAATAACACTCTGAAACGATCCGATTGAATAAGTACTTCGGTATCCATGCGTAATGGTGAGGTTTCTCAGGAATTTCTTAAAAGGCTCGATGCGTGAAAGGCCATTATAGGTTATGCGCCAGTTTAAAGCGGGTATTTTTGGCATCGGATTCAAATTGTACGATCCTGGTGATGTACCTGTATAAGCTGAAAGGAATGAATACAAAAGAACATCTTGCTGAGTAGAATTGTAGCCTTCGGGAAAATAGTCTCCGGCAATAGAATCGAACAAATAGTTACCACTAAAATTTGGGTTTTCATCTGCAAGCCTGTTCGCAATTTCGAGCCTGGATTTTTTTAAATTTTCGAAGTTTGGATTTTTATCCTGATCATTATCTTTGGTCCAGGCTGTTGACCAGGTAAATACAGAAATGCTGAAACTACCCTGTTCGACCGGCGAAAAAGTACTAAAATCCCCATTTGCATCCGCCTTAAAATACTCCTGATGGTTCAGGCTAAAAGTTCTATCGGCAGTAAGCTCAATCTTAAAATCTTTAAAAGGTTCTATAGTTCCCCTAAAATTAATCTGTTCGTTAAACTTGGTAGCATAAGCAGTATTGAGCAATGTATCGGAAGTAATCCATCCATTACGAACAGCATCACCACGTATATCGCGCTGGCCACCAAAAGCAAACTCCAATCCAGGCGCATTCTGCGACCAGTTGTTCCCTACATACCCTGCTTCGGGAATAAATCCGGGAAGGTAAGTACCATTGCCCTGACTATATGAAAGTGATGCACGTTTAAAACTCATCATCAACTTTAGTATTCCATTACCCACAATCTTAAAATAATTCTTCTTTTCTTTTACAGTATCATTTGCTTTTTCTTCCTCTGGTTTTCGTTGTGGTGGCCGTGGTGTTTGCCTTCGTCCACGGGTATTGTTTCCTTTATTTACCTTTTCAAGAAACGGTAATTTATTGTACAATCTGTCGAGGGTTAAATTACCATTAAGCTGTATTGTATTGGAGTTTTCGATTTGATTCCCCAATCGTTCCTGCAACGAAATTGGTGAAGCTTGCCATTTATAATTTGTTTGATAACGCGCTGTAGCACTTACCCAGTCGAGCAGTGGAAATTTATTGATGGGTATGGTATAGTTTACGCCAAGGTTATGCATATACGTATTTTTGGTTCCCAAATCTAATATTTGATCCCTTATCTGAGCCTTCTTAATATCATAATCCGGGTCATCTTGTTCGAGCGAACCTGGCAATTCATTAATATAAGCCATAATGTTGGCTTTGTAATCGAGCCTTAGCGAGGAGGCCAAATCCCATCGCAGGTCATAATTTCTCGACCAATCCCATTTTTTAAAATAGGTTGGTTCTATCAAAACCTGATACTGACTTTTGTTTCTTAATAATCGCTTGCTGTATTCGCGATTCATATCAGTACGGAAAGAAAATAATTTTGGCAATAAATAGAAATTAAAATCTCTAATCAGGGCAAACGCCTTCCCTTTAAATATCTTTGATCTGGTAAAAGGTTTTATATTTTTGGGGTTATTATTAAAATTATACCCCACACCTCCCTGGTACTGCTGCTTCTGATCATATTCTATATCAACATTCCGGGCAAACATTTCGGTATATGAGAATGTAAAGTCTAAATTTTCGACATCGTAAAAATGGCTTTTTGAAGATGCCCCCATTTTATCTTTCCTAACATTTACAAAGTTGATATTCTTACGCATTACGAAATCTTCATTAAGAGACCGGATCGAATCCTGATCGGCAGGATTATATGTTTCCAAATCGTCTTTGAGAATAATATCAGGATCGAGAAGGTTATATTTTGGTGAAAGCCTTGATTCGGAATAGTCGAAGTGCATCGGCAATCTAATTCCCCATTTTTCAGGAAAGAATTTACCAAGCTCAAGATTGGTAGAAACATCAAAATTCCGTGTAAATTCCTGCGCACGTTCGGTAATTTTCTTTTCGATACTTCCATACCCCGGAGTACTATACAAACCTGATACTGTAAAATTACCGAGGTCGGCAAGGTCGGTTCTAAAACGTGCGGTGGCAGCAAGCCCTCCTTCGTTATTAAAATCGGTGAGACGAAGTTCATTAACCCAGATTTCAGCACACTTACTCAACCCATCATCATTACTGGTCATCGAAGTTTTCTTCGGATTTCTTACACCAATCATAATGGCTTTAACATCGCTGATACTTGGGCTACCCAATACCGTAACTTTATTTGGCCCGTCGTAAGCAAAATATGGCATTGTAAAAGTTACTCCTGATCCGGTTGATCTCATTTCAACATTACGTTGCAATTTAAAATTAACCAATCTCTTCAGGTCGATATCAAAATTGTTTTCCGTGGGCCAGATAGCCTCAGGGTCGGAGGATGATGTACCCCAGGGAGTAAATGTTAGTGGTATTTCGTATTCGTAATAGTTCTCGGTAAGGTCGGCACCCATTCGTATAAAAACAGTAAGATCACCATACTCCAGGTCCTGATTTTCGAGTAACTTTTCGGCATGAACAAACATTTCAAGATTGCCATACTGCCTCAGATCAAAATCGGTAGTTTTGTACGCTCCACGGGCATCACCATCAATAAGATTGCAAACCCTGAGTACCATCGATTGCTCGTTGAGCTGCTGTAGGTTTGTGGTTCCAAGGTTTATTTCTCTATCAATTCCGGGGGGAATAACGTAAGGAATTGGCGTACGACGGCCATTCTCTTCTATGTTTACCGAAAGAATATCAAATGACGTTTCACTTTGGATGTCGTTAGGAATGTATTCGCCGGGCGAGAGCAAATCATAGCGGTATCTTCTCCATTCTCCACGCACCAGCTCAAGCGTAGCAAATCTCAAAACCGTGGGTTCCTCAAATCCTTTCATAAACATCCTCATAAACCGGATGGATTGAAAATCCTGAATTCCACCCACAATCCTTGAAGGATCGCGAACAGGGATTTTAAACTGATACCATTTTACTTCGCCTATTTGTCCGTTTGGCAATCTAATTCCCTGTGCATCATGAATATCAGTAATATAGTTTTGCCCAACGGTCATGCTATTGGGTTCAAGCGATAACTGGTATTGAAAATATCTTTCAGTTTCACTCAGTGTATTATCACGATTTATATCTTCAACATCAGGTATAGAAGTAGCTGAAGTAGGGTAAGCTTCGGGATTCTGAGCGTCGGTGGGAGAGTTTCCTTCGGTACCGTTATAGGCTTTGTAACGTTCAAGAATACTGGAATATGTTACATCGTTATCGTAATCGGTACCCCTGAAATAATGATAATTATCTTTGGAGGGGTCACCAATTGCATTTTGAAAAGCTGCAGAGGAAGTGCCATATAAATTCTGAATCTTTTCGAGATAATCAACTGCATGAAAAGTTAATTCGTCTTGATCTATCAACCCATCAAAACCGACATCCTGATATTGCCGCGACCCGCCTTCATTACTAAAATTATCGACCAAAGCCTGCAGGGTTGGCACACGCCCCCAAATTGTTGTATCTACATTTTCCGCAATTTCAGTTGTTGGCAGCCCATTTTCAAAAGCCTTTCTCGAATCTCTTAAAATATCCTCAGAAATATCACCAAGGTTAAAAAATAATTCTCCACCCGTATTCAGCCCGTTTGTAAAAGGATCCATCATCCAAAACTCGATATACTCTACATTTGTAGCATCAAAATTTGTGGATTCGATTTTGCGCATTACTCCACCCCAACGTGTTTCGGGATTCATTAAGTTTCCATCTTCATCAATACCGGCCGAAATTCCCGGCAAACCATCAACATCAAAATTATATTCTCCTCGCTCAGATGGGTAATACGCAAGGTTTAAAATCGGAATATTGGTAGGAATCCCATTGGGAACATCCTTATTTGGGAATACTTCCGTTTCGAGTACTTGCCTGACCAAATTATTAGAAAGCTCATTTAAATCGATATTAGGCGGCCTGAGGTTTCCGGTTTGGTCATAAAAAAGCGGATCGATAATATACCAGGCAAGCTTGGCCCGATTGTAACCATAAGCCAGTCCTGAACCGGTTCCTGCTTCCGGAAACATCCCGGCACTTGTTTGTTTTTGGGGTGTACTGGCCAGATTCCAGAAAGCCGTATTCTTTAGATCGATGGTTGACTTGCTACCTTCAAAATCATCAATATACGATGTTCCGGTTTTACCGATAGCTTTGGCATGCCCGGGGATAAAATGTGCAAATTCACCATCAATACTTACACGCGATTCTTGTTTTGTTCGGATAAATGGAAGTGCATCAACCATTTTGGTAATGAATCTTGACTTTGTTTGATAGGCAAAATCCATTCCCCATATTGTATTAGAAATAGGATCATCGCCATAATTAACTTTTTGTGTAAGCGGCCTTTCGGTAAGATTGAGGATAGTACCACCAATATTAAAATCTTCGCTAACACGATAATCAATATGTGTTCCCATAAGTCGCTTTGTTTGGATGTTAAAAAACGACTGACTTTCGAGCGAAATATTAATAGGTGTTCCTGAATTTAATACTCCTTCGTTGATGATATTTACCCGGCCTAAAGTATAATCAACAGTATAATCCACATTTTCGACCAACGGAACACCACCGGCAGTAACATTTACTGAACCCTGGGGTACGTTTAATGCATTCAGCGAAATTTCGGAACCTGAAGATGATTTATAGAAACCATCAAGAATAAATTTGTTCTTTTCGGGATATTGCTGTGCTCCGTTTTTTGTAAGCGAATAAAGGGAATCATACACATATCTTTCGGCAATTTCATCATTACCGATTTTGGATCGCAGGTAACTTCCAAATGGCTGCAAACAGGTAAAGTAAATCCGCCCGTTAGAAGACTGCACGGTACCACCATTGGTGCCAGCTCCATCAATAAAGTCGAAAATACCATCGTGAGGAGGATTTAATTGTGGATCAAGATTATCAAAATTAAGAACCCTAATTAGCGGAACACCACTGGCCTGACCTGCATCGGTAAGATAACTTGTGGGAACACCATTATCATTACCAGAATACAAAATATTAAGAATAAAATCTTCCTTTTGTACCTGATAAGCTCCAATGGCATAAACGTTTTTCATCATCAAATCCCAAAGTGGAACCCTGGTATTCAGGGTTGTGCTCTTCATTAATTTAACAATTAGGTTGTTTGGAGAATTTATCCCCTCATCCGAAAATTCACCTACCTGAAAAACAGTGGTATCACCAATTACATTATATTGATAAGCAACCGCCAGCATCTGATCGGAGTTGAGGGTGGTATTAAGCGAAATGAATCCCAATTTACTATTAAATGAAAATTCGTTCTGGTTAAGCTTCCTTGCACTCTCAACCTTTACAAAATCAATACCCGAGTTAAACATAAACGGAGGCCCTTCAAGTAAGGTTGATACAGTATTAATATCCCGAACACTCCCTTCGTACTGAAGCAACTGTTCCATTAAATTATTCGACCTGTAGCCATCAGGAAATGAACTTGTTCCGGGTGTAATATTTGAATTATACGGATCGCGTTCACCCAAATCCTGAAAGGCAACAATGTTCCTGTTTTGGGTAACGGCGGCACCTATATTTGTAACCCATACTTCAATCTTAGTAATGTTAACATTTGATCTGATTATTGGAAGTTCTACTAATGCACTATCGTAATTGTTTACAAAATATTGGGCAAGCAGGAAGTGTTTATTCTCTTCATATTGATCGGCCTGCAAGCTAAACGAATTTGTTTGACCTCCACCCTGAACAGTAATATTTGAAGTCTCGCTCTTTTGTTCTGAATAAACTGCTGTAACCGTAGCACGACCAAATTTCAACTGGGTTTTTATTCCAAATAGTGCCTGGCTACCGGTAATAAGAGTACTATTTAATGGTAATGTAACGTTTCCGGCTTCTATCAACTGGATGATCTCATCCTCTTTACCTTCATATTTCAGGTTCAGTTTGTTCTCAAATTCAAAGGTAGCTTCTGTATTATAGTTAGTCTGGAACTCAATTTTATCGCCAATTTTGGCAAGCACACTCATTTGAATATTTTGCTGGAAATCGAAATTTACAACATTTCTTTGACGAACATTTAATGTTGGGTCATCGCGCCGGTTGGCCAAAATCCCAAATGTTAGTTCCGCCGATCCCTGCGGACGAATATCGATTGTGTTTGATCCAAAGATTCTTTCGAAAGCTTCACCCCCAATATAAATTTGCGGAATAATCCCATCGCCTGTAGCATTTGCACCTGAAGCTCCTGCACGTTCTTTCCAGTATTGATTAATCGATCGATCCAGGTCAAATTCAAGGTATTCATCCAGCGACATGGAGTATGGAGGCCGGTAATCGAAGGTGCCAACTTTCTTTTTCAGGATGTATTCATTTGTCTCCGGATCGTATTCAACCTCCTCTTGAATGTTGGCAGGGTCTTTAAAGAAAAGTGGTGATTGCTGTGTTTGTTGTGAGGCATCCCGGCTATTATCATTAAAGGGATAAATAAGTTGAATAGTATCGCCGACATTTGTACTGTCGGGGGGTGCGAATAAAATAGCACCGGATTGTCGAATTTCGGGCGGATTACCAAAACCGGCGAGAAATAAAATTATAAATAATAAAAAGGAAATTAAATATGTAATTCTTTTTCTCAACAATCGATTCTTAAAATGGTTAGTTACTCCCTTTTGACCTAATTATGCGTAATGAAACATTGAGTACTATTGATTTCAATCCTGATTCTGATTCCAAAAAAATAAGATGAGAAAAACAGTTTTTCCCCATCCTTATTGTGTATTAATTTTCAAAGCTTGATAATTGTCTTACAAAATTTTTAATGCTTCTTTTATCAATTCCTCCACCGTAAAATCTGGTTCCCGTTTAAGAAGTTTATCCAAAGCCCTTACAGCCATCGCTTTCCCAAACCCAAGCGTAGTCAGACCAATTAACGCCTCATCTTTACGGGTATTGTGTGCTATTCCTAAAAATTCAGGAGCAATTGTTTCTTTACCAATTTTATCCTGAAGATCAATAATAATACGCTGTGCCGTCTTATTACCAATACCTTTTACCGAACTCAAAACCGACAATTCGCCAACCTGAATTGCCGAAATTATTTTTTCGGGGGCGAGCGATGATAGCATAAGCAAAGCAGTGGCGTTTCCTACTCCCGAAACAGATACCAACAAACGAAACAACTGCCTCTCAGCATCCTGAAAAAAACCGTAGAGTGTAACTCCTGTGGGTGTTGTAGCTTCTATCTTAAAAGCGAGGTGTGTAAACAACTTTGTTTCATCAAGGTCTTTTATAGAAGCAAAGGTTTGCAACGAAATATTCATTACGTAACCCATACCCCCGTTCTCCAGCACAACATAAGCCGGATTTTTTGTTGTTATCTTTCCCTTTATGTATTCAAGCATAATTTAATATCCGGTTTTAAATTTCGATAAGCAAAAGTAGCATTTTGACTTTCAGGTTTTCGAAAATTATTTCATCAGCATAATTTTAATTCAAACCAAATTAAGTATTATCGAAATTTATAAAGATTCTAATTAGCCTTTAATGTTTGTTTTTCAATGTGTTATGATTTTTGTATGATGTTATACAAACGGAAACAAAGTTACTCCACTTCTACACCACAACTATTATTTACTTTTGCACTGTTATTCCTTTCACACAAAAAAACAAGAAACAAAATGATGGATAAACTATTTAGAAAGGATGCCTTAACCTACCACGCAGAAGGGCGTCCAGGGAAATTAGAAGTAATTCCTACCAAACCTTACTCCACTAAACGCGATCTTTCGTTAGCCTATTCACCCGGTGTTGCCGATCCGTGTTTAAAAATTGAAGACAATCCAGATGATGCTTATTTATACACCGGAAAAGGTAATTTGGTTGCAGTAATTTCTAATGGAACGGCTGTACTTGGGTTAGGTGATATTGGGGCTCTCGCCGGAAAACCAGTAATGGAAGGTAAAGGGTTGCTTTTTAAAATTTTTGCTGACATTGATGTTTTCGATATTGAAATCGACCTAAAAGATCCTCAAAAATTTATCGACACTGTTGTGGCTATTGCGCCTACTTTTGGTGGCATCAATCTGGAAGATATCAAGGCCCCCGAATGTTTTGAAATTGAACGTAAAATACAGGAAGCTGTTGACATTCCAATTATGCACGACGACCAGCATGGTACCGCAATTATTACCTCGTCAGGCTTACTTAATGCACTTAAAATTAACAAAAAGAAAATTGAAGATATACGGGTTGTAGTTAATGGTGCCGGGGCTTCGGCCATATCCTGCACCAGATTATACATAAAGCTGGGAGCAAAACCCGAAAACATAATTATGCTGGATAGCAGAGGTGTTTTACGTCGCGACCGAAAAGACCTCAACGACATCAAAAAACAATTTGTAACTGACCACGACCTCTACACACTCGAAGATGCCATTGATGGTGCTGATATGTTTCTTGGCCTGTCGAAGGGTGGCGTACTAAAAAAAGAGCTTCTGAAAAAGATGGCTGTAAACCCAATTGTTTTTGCATTGGCCAATCCTACACCTGAAATTACATACGAAGAAGCCGTTGAAACCCGCGAAGATGTTATTATGGCAACCGGCCGTTCCGACTATCCCAACCAAATTAATAATGTATTGGGATTTCCCTTTATTTTTAGAGGCGCATTAGATGTGAGAGCTACTCATATAAATGATGAAATGAAATTAGCTGCATCTTATGCACTTGCCGAACTGGCTACCGAACCGGTACCCGAACAGGTGAATGTGGCCTATCATGCTACTAATTTTTCGTTCGGAAAAGATTACATCATACCAAAACCATTTGACCCACGACTGATAACACGCCTTGCACCGGCAGTAGCCAAAGCAGCCATAAAAAGTGGTATTGCCCGCAAACCAATTACGGATTGGGATGCCTACCGCGAATCGCTTGTTAAAAAATTAGGGATAACAAACCCATTAGTAAGGCAGTTAAGATTTAGGGCAATGGCCGAACCCAAATCGGTAGTTTTTGCTGATGCTGAGAATTACAAAATGCTTAAAGCAGCCGAATTTGTTAACAATCAAAAATTAGCTACCCCAATACTTCTGGGCAAAGAAGAAATAATTAAACGTATGGTTCGCGAACACGACCTGGATATTAAAGGTGTGGAAATTATTGACCCGTCCTCCGACAAAGAAACAGGAAGAAGAGAGCAATTTGCAAAAGTGCTCTTTAATAAGCGCCAGCGAAAAGGGATTACCTATAAAACAGCATTGGAAAGAATGGTTCACCGAAATTATTTCGCCCCAATGCTGGTAGAAAATGGTTTTGCCGATGCCATGGTTTCGGGTCTTACCAACAATTATCCCAATACTATAAAACCGGCCATAGAAGTAATAGGCAGGAAAAATACTGCAAGCCTGGTATCGGGAATGTACATTATTAACACAAAAGAAGGGCCTGTATTTTTTGCTGATTGTACAGTAAATAAAAACCCAACCACCGAAGAACTGGTAGAGATCACCCTTCAAACAGCTTATGCCATAAAGCAATTTAACCTTACACCAAGAGTGGCACTCGTAACCTATTCTAACTTTGGATCGAACAGTGGGCGGGTTCCTGATTCGGCTAAAGATGCTGTAAAAATCCTTCATCGCGATTACCCCGATTTGATTGTAGATGGCGAAATGCAAGCTAACGTAGCCCTTAATCCCGAACTGATGGAAGAGAACTTTCCATTCTCTAAACTGGTAGGCGGCAAGGCAAATGCTTTGGTTTTCCCATACCTTACAGCCGGAAACATTGCCTATAAATTGCTTCAGGAAATGAGTGATTTTGAAGTTATCGGACCCATAATAAACGGAATGAATAAGTCAGTACATATTTTGCAAATGGGTAGCACGGTTCAGGAAATCATTAATATGGTAATGGTTGCCGTAATTGATGCCCAATGTGTACTCAGGCGCGAATGCGATGAGGACAAGGATTTCTTTTTTAAAAAGAAATAGTAATAAACTTTGCATCAAGCCCGGAATAATAATTCCGGGCTTTTTTTTTACCTTTGATCAATAAATCAAAAACCAAAATGAAATGAAAAAAATCATACAGTTAATTTTGCTCTTTGAAGTTCTGTTGATTACTCCTCAAATTGTATTTTCACAAAACTCACGTAGCCTGCTACTTGTCCCCCAAAATTATTCTACCATCCAATCAGCCATAAATGCTTCAGGAATTGGCGACACAGTTTTTGTTTCAACCGGTATTTATAACGAAAACATTAACTTTTACGGGAAACCCATCATGGTAACCTCTCAATATTTGGCTATCCATATATTTTGGACACCACTAATTAGTGTCTGCTGAAAAACCAACATAATGCTTATTATCAATCCAATATGATTCGCTTTTCAGTTTTTTATGCAAGGCTATTAAAGTCATTACAGAATTTTCCGTGCATTAATATTTCGGTGTCCCGCCTGCCTATCCCCCGTACTTTTGCAGGCGATCATAGAGGCGCGGGCAAGTCTGCACCTTACGGTTAAACTCGTTTATTGTTTCTATAAATATTTTGGTGCTCTGCACCTCCGATTAGCCACAGAGTGGCGAAATATTTATAGAAAATGCAAGATATGCATCACAAGAGGTGCAGAGCACCGAAATATAAAAACGTGTTGGGTTTTTCAGCAA
>JAOZRY010000480.1 GCA_029939965.1 Bacteroidales bacterium
GTTTGTTTCATATCTACCTTGCCGGTGATGTCGGTTTTTTTTATGGTTTCCTCATGTAGGCTGTCGGGATTTATTTTGTATTTCCCACGACGATATTCTATTAGTTCTCCTTTTTGGGTAAGCTCTTTTAATAGTTCCTTCACCAGGTTTTTTGCAGCTATATCGCGGGCATCCACCATATTTTCAATTTGTTTGTAGCTGCATGATGAAAATGGGTTTTCGGCAAAATAGCTTCTTATCCCTGCCATTAGTGTTTTACGGCTTGGGCGGGTTTTTTTCTTCCGGGGTTGTTTTCGTTTTTGACTCATAATATTAATAAAATTAGAATTTTGCAAAAGTAGATGTTTTTTCTTCCTTTCGTTAAAAAACAAATGTTAGAAAAAGCCCAAATATGCTGTAATAAACAAGAGGGTTTATTCGTCTTATAAAGTTCAAAACACATTTACATTGAGAATAATAGAAACATCAAACCTCGGCAGAACTTACCGAAAAGGGAAAATCGACATCCCGGCACTGCAAAATGTGAATCTCAAAATTGAGGAAGGTCAGTTTGTATCCATCGTCGGAAAATCAGGTTCGGGTAAGTCAACCCTGCTCAATTTAATTGGTGGTCTCGACAAAGCCACCGAAGGAACCATACTTTTTGATGGTAAAGACCTGCGAAAGATGAGCCGCACAGCACAAGCCGAACACCGAAAATTTTCGGTGGGCATGATTTTCCAGTCGTTTAATCTCATTCAATCGCGCAATGCCCTCGAAAATGTGGATCTGGCTCTAACATTTGGTGGTGTGCCACGCCGCAAAAGAAAACAGTTGGCCACAGAACTTCTCACTAAGGTAGGACTTGAAGAAAGGCTAACTCACCTCCCCGATGAACTTTCGGGTGGCGAAACACAGCGTGTATCAATTGCCCGTGCATTGGCCAACAATCCTAAAGTGATGCTTGCCGATGAACCTACCGGAAATTTAGACAGCGAAACTTCACAAGAAATTATTGATGTGCTAATTGAATTGAATAAGAAAAAGGGTATTACCATCATCATGGTAACCCACGATATGGAAACTGCTGAACAGGTTTCGGATATAGTTGTAAAGTTAAAAGATGGAAAAGTGTTGGAAATTCTAAAAACAGGGGAGGTATTATGAATTTTACCGATATGATCTTTCTTTCTTTTTCAAATCTTCGCCGCACAAAATTGCGAACTCTCCTCACTACGCTCGGTGTAATAATTGGCATCGGGGCTCTTACTTCGATGGTTTCGTTTGGCACAGGTATGCAAAAAAACATCACCGATACTTTTGAGGCCAACGATTTGTTTACCAGCATCACCGTATCGCCCAAGCAGATAAACCTGGATGATATTGCCTCGGGAAATGTGGCTGAAATGGCTAACGCCCTGTCACAGGAAAGTATGCCACTTACCGATTCGATACTAATGGCAATAAAAGAAATCCCGGGCGTTAAACTGGCCTATCCCAATCTGGAATTTGCAGCACGGATACATTTTGGGGACGATTCGGTGAGCACACGCATACAAGCCATGCCTTCGGAAATGCAGAATTACAAACCCTTTGACGATCTGCTGGCAGGTGAGTTTTTTGCCAGCGACTCAGCACAAACAGTGATACTTCGCAAAGAATTTCTCCGCAAGATTAAAATTAAATTGCTGCAAGAAGATAAAAAAATCTCACTATCTAAAGAGGATTCTGCTCGTGGGTTTGTGTTGATGCATCCTGATTCATTAATTGGCAAAACCATCAATGTAGTTTCCCTTTCGATGAATACTTCCAAAATTCCGGGCGTTATCCTGGGGATGATGCGCAACAAACCCGAAATGCCTTTCGACGAAATTATTACCAAACTCAAAATTGGCGGGATAACCAAACCTGCCGGGCAGTTTGGAAGAAACCCATTTAGCGGAGGCGTATTAATTCCTGTACAAACTGCCCGAAATATCCCAAGCCTCGGTTTTTCGAGTGTGTGGGATTTGTTGGATGGAAAAAACAAAAAAGGTACTTATGGTTCTATTCAGGTTCGTGTGGATGAAATGCAAATGATCGATCCTGTTTCGGAACAACTGGAAGCATTGGGTGTGGGTGTGTTTTCGATTGTTGACCAGTTGGATGAGATAAAACGGGTGTTTCTGATCATGAACTCGATGTTGGGCGCAGTGGGTGTTATAGCATTAATTGTTGCCGGGCTGGGCATTATCAATACCATGGTAATGTCGATACTCGAACGGCAGCGCGAAATCGGTATTATGAAAGCCATTGGCGGCAGCGAAAAAGAGATACGAATGATCTTTTTTGTTGAAGTAGGAGTAATTGGTTTGGTGGGTGCAATACTCGGTTTAATTCTTGGCTGGGTGGTTACACGTATTGCCAATATGGTGATGAACACCCAGGTACTCCCCGAAGGCATGGAACCGGTAAACTTATTTTATTTCCCGGCATGGTTAATATTAGGAGCCATAGCCTTTTCCATTTTAATAAGCCTTGCCGCCGGACTGTATCCCGCTGCCAGAGCTGCACGCATCGACCCGGTAAGAGCGTTGAGGCATGATTAAAAGGGGTGGTTGTTATATAGTGTTGAATTAAAGATACCTGTTGGCAAATTAGACGATTGCAAGTTCAAAAATCCTTACCTATGGCCATATTATCAGTCAATTATGCCAGCTTCAGACATCGTCAGTTTCTACTTACTCTGCGTTGTAGCTTTATTTTTATATCCTCATTTACAAGTAGTAAACTGTGGTATAAAAATAAAACTGCGCCTTGATTAAGCGAAACTGACGAAGTCTGAGCTTGGTCGTAAACTTGGATTGTCGCATTTTCTTATCTCGATTCGTAAACTTGATCTAAAATAATCGTAAAACCGATTGATTTTTATTTTTAGACTCTGTTAATCAAAGCATAACATAATTTGTTTGCGGTAGGGTTGTTTATTTTTTTACGGCCCAAAAAAATATCAGGATTTCCGAATCTTACTTATTTTTTTTTTGAAAAACAAACTCATTTCCCTCCACTTACAAAAAGCATTTCTTCTCCTTATGGTCGGCATGGGTTAACCAGGTGAGATTAATAATAACGGAGCGGTTAATACGGAAGAAATGGGAATTGGGGATGGTCTTTTCTATCTGGCCAAGTTGTAATCAAACAGTTTGATTTAATCCGGAAGTGGTTAAATTGCTACTGTTTAAGCAAAATTTCAATTTCACTCTCCATATATTAAAACTTTTGTCCGGTCTAATTGCTCTTTTAAATAGTGCTTTCGTAATGCTCTTTCTTCCAATAAGTCAATTTGTCGGTGAAGTATTTGCTCAAGCTGAAATTTATGGTTAAAATATTCACCTACTATTAGTTTTCGCTTTGCTCTCCACATAGCTAATTAGTGTCCGTCCATAAAGTCGGTGTTTGGTTCAGAATGTTCGAGTTCGAG
>JAOZRY010000050.1 GCA_029939965.1 Bacteroidales bacterium
TTGAGGTTGAGGTTGAGGTTGAGGTTGAGGTTGAGGTTGAGGTTGAGGTTGAGGTAGAGGTTGAGGTAGAGGTTGAGGGAGAGGGAGAGGGAGAGGGAGAGGGAGAGGGAGAGGGAGAGGTTGGAGATTAGAGGTTAGAATTCTATACTTTTAGAAATTCTTACCGTTTTGCTATAAACCAAAGTATCATGTTCTTGTGTTGGTAAAATCAGAACTCGTTTTTTTATCGTAAACTATATTGTCGCAAAGCCAGAGTCTTTGATTAGTGTCCGTTAATAAAGCACCAAATAAATGAATTGGGGGTTTGAGGTTTCCTATCCCCAGGTTTTAACCTGGGGATTGAATTGAAGGGAAGGTTGGGGATGGGGTCAGAATGATTTTTCAAATTAAACTACCACCCAAATAATTACTTCAGATTAACCTGCCTTGCCGGCGAGGCTGGCGATATATGATTTTTGATTTGTCTTACGTTCACACATTTCTTAAATCAAAAATCGTTAATCTCTAATCGTCAATCATTTTGTTTTGTATTTTATGACTGAACGAACATAAAAACTTGTCCTTCAGAATCAAACCCTTAGTACAAAAAAAAAGAGCAGATATAATATCCGCTCTTTTAATATAATCTCAAAAATAAAATTAAACCCCAAATGCCTTCTTTATTTTATCGACATAATCAAGTTTTTCCCAGGCAAAAAATTCCACATCTTTAAATGTTCGCTCTTTTCCATCCACCATTTCGTTGTATGTATCATTATCCTGATAAAATACTTCAACTTTTTCAACTCGCGGTTCACGACCGAAGTGGCCATAAGAAGCAGTGGGAACATAAATCGGGTTTTTTAGACCAAACCTTTTTAAAATAGCAAACGGACGGAGATCAAAAACCTCATTTATTTTTGCGGCAATTTCGCTATCACTTACAATGTTTCCATCAGCATCTTTAATTTTTGCTGTACCATACGTATTTATAAATAATCCAACAGGTTGCGCAACACCAATTGCATAAGCAACTTGTACCAATACCTCATCAGCAATCCCGGCTGCCACCATATTTTTGGCAATATGTCGGGAGGCGTAAGCAGCAGAGCGATCGACTTTTGATGGGTCTTTACCTGAAAAAGCTCCACCACCGTGTGCTCCTTTTCCACCATAGGTATCAACAATAATTTTACGTCCGGTTAATCCCGTATCGCCATGAGGGCCTCCAATAACAAATTTACCGGTAGGATTTACATGTAGTTTACAGCCGGCATCAAACAGATGCTGATATCTTTCGGGAACTTCTTTTTTTGCACGTGGGATAAGAATATTCTGAACATCACTCCTAATCTTTGCCAACATATCTTCATCTTCATCAAAATCATCGTGCTGGGTCGATATAACAATAGTATCAATTCTTACCGGCTTATTTTCGTCGTTGTATTCAACCGTAACCTGCGATTTTGAATCGGGTGCGAGGTAGGTCATTTCTTTGCCTTCACGTCTAATTGCTGCCAATTGTTGCATAAGTATCTGCGAAAGTTCAATAGGCAGGGGCATAAGATTGTCCATTTCACGGATAGCGTATCCAAACATCATCCCCTGGTCGCCGGCTCCCATATCTTCTTCGCGCTTACGCACAACACCCTGGTTAATATCGCCGGATTGCTCATGGATGGCTGAAATAACAGCACATGAATTTCCATCAAAACGATAGGATTGTTTAGTATAACCAATTTTGTTGATAATATCTCTTGCCTTTTCCTGTACATCAACATAACCCGTTGTTCGTACTTCGCCACTAAGTAAAACCAAACCGGTGGTTACCAGCGTTTCGCAGGCAACTTTCGACTCTTTATCGTGCGAAAGAAATGCATCGAGTAATGAATCTGAAATTTGATCGGCAACTTTATCCGGATGCCCCTCTGATACAGATTCGGAGGTAAATAAATAACTCATAAAATTATAGTTTTAAAATTTAACAATCATACGGAGGGAAACTTTTATGATTGACGGATGGTAAAACATATTGTTTTAGCATTTTTTTTAATGGTTGCAATCAATCAAATTTTCCATTTTATCCAGATGTCATCGCCATCCGGCGTGTGTCAAAAGTAAGGATATATTTTTAATATCAAAATATCATTTTTCCAGTGTTAGTTGGCGAAAAATCTGCTCCAATGTTTGCTCCTTTTTCTGAAGTGATAAAACTGCTATATCTTCAGCAACAGCCATTTTGAACAAATCCTCACGAACATCCACGTTACCTGTTGTATATACAGCCCATGTATTATTTTCCGATAATTTTTCTACCCTCGTTACTCCTGGAATAGCATGAATTCTTTTGGATTTAACCGGTTTATTAAACTCAACCAAAAGAATCTCCTCATTCATCCTGAGCATTTGGAGATTCCCGGTGGAATCATCGGCAACAATCTTACCTTTATTAATAATAATAGCCCGGTCGCATATAGCTTCAACCTCCTGCATAATATGCGTGGAAAGCATTACTGTTTTTTCCCTGCCTATGTTTTTAATAAGATTTCTGATTTCAACAAGCTGATTAGGATCAAGCCCGGATGTTGGTTCATCGAGTATCAATATTTCGGGATCATGGATAAGTGCCTGTGCCAAGCCAACCCGTTGTTTATATCCTTTTGAAAGATGTCCTATTTTCTTTTTCCACTCTTCTTCGAGGCCGGTAAGATTTATCATTTCATCAACACGAGACTTTAACCCCGACACCTTATAAATACCTCCCACAAACTCAAGATACTCTCTCACATACATTTCGGTATAAAGTGGATTATGCTCGGGTAAATACCCGATAATTTTCCTGATTTGGAGAGAATCTTCAAATAAATCGAGATTATTAATACTTACCTCACCGGAAGTTGGTGGGATAAAACAGGTTAGTATTTTCATCATTGTAGATTTCCCAGCTCCATTAGGACCTAATAAACCTACTATATGACCCGGTGAAATAGTAAAAGAAACCCTATCGAGAGCTTTTTGATCACCGTATTTTTTGGTGATATTATTAACGATTATCGACATTTAACGAAAGTTATTTGGATTAAATCTCTGATAAATCCGGGAGTTTACAGCTCATGTTTGCATCTTTCATTTAACATGGTAAACTAAATTTTGCACTTAATGGAAGATGCCAAATGTTTTATAAAACAAACGATTAGCTGTTTAGCATTACCGGCATAACAAGCATTAGAATATCCGTTTCGTTTTGTGCCTCTTCCTCGATTGGATGTAATAATCCTGCACGATTTGATTGCGACATTTCGATTAAAACTTCTTTAGTGTTTGTGTTGCTCAGCATTTCCTGCATAAACTTCGAATTGAATCCTATTTCAAGGTCTTCACCATCATAATTACAATTAATCGATTCGACAGCTTCGTTTGAATAATCGATATCTTCTGCTGATAGCTCAAGCGACTGTCCGGAAAGCTTAAACCTTATTTGATGTGTTGATTGGTTGGCAAATATTGAAACCCGCTTAATGGTATTCAACAATAAGCCCCGCTGTATTTGTAATTTATTTGGATTCTCTGCCGGAATAACAGCCCTGTAATTCGGATATTTACCTACAATTAATTTGCAGATTAATTGGATATTGCCAAACTCAAAAAATGCATTTTTTTCGTTGTATTCGATTTTTACATCTAATTCTTCCCCGCCCAGGACATATCTAATCTGACTTAGTGATTTGACAGGTAGAATAATAAGTTGTTCGCGTGGTGGTTTAATATCACTTCTTGTATAACGCACCAGTTTATGGGCATCCGTAGCAACAAACGAAATAGCATCTTCCGTCATTTCCAGCAGAACCCCCGACATAACAGGCCGGAGTTCATCATTTCCTGCAGCAAAAACTGTTTTAGAAATGGCTTCGGCCAAAACGGCAGAACTCATATTAAATGAATCTCCATCTTCGATAACCGGAGTTTCAGGAAAATCCTCATCTGCATTGTGCCCGATTAGTTTATATCTACCCTCGCCAGTAGTAATTTCTACAGCGAAGGTTTCTTCGTTTATGTAAAAAGTAACCGGCACATCCGACAAGGTTTTGAGTGCTTCGAGCAATATCTTGGCCGGAATAGCAATTTTACCGGGATCGTCACTCATAGTTAATTGAATCATCACCGTCATTGTGGTTTCAAGATCGGAGGCGGTAACCCGCAAAATGTCTTCGTTAATTTCAAAAAGAAAATCATCAAGGATTGGAAGTGTATTATTTGAACTAACCACCCCGCTGATAGCCTGTAAGTTTTTAAGCAATAATGCGCTCGATACAATGAACTTCATCTTTTATTTAATTTAATGATTAATTGTCGTTATCGATTGAAAAATAACAACTTATCTTTTCAATCTCAAAATAAAAATAACAGCGTGTGCAAAATTAATGAATTGAAAATATTAGACACACTTTAAAATGTAATTATTGGTAAAAATAAACCTATTTTAGGTGTAAATCATTTTTTCTTTTTCAAATCAAGTTTCGATTCATTTCCGTTTATCAATCTTGTGATATTTTTTCGATGTGTAAGCGGAACAAATACTCCTACAAATATTGACAATACAATTAGCGAAACCGAGTTGGGATTGAATAAAAAGATTACCAGAAACGGAAAACTTACAGATGCTGTAATAGATCCTAACGATACATATTTGGTAATGATAAGAACAAGAGCAAAAATAGCAATCACCACCAATACAGCCCATGTGTACAGTGCAATGCCCACACCGAGGAGCGTTGCAATACCTTTTCCTCCGCGAAAATTGGCGAACACCGGAAACACGTGTCCAAGTACAACGGTAAACGCAATAATAATTTGATATAAAATTACCTGCGAAAAAACATAGCTTTCCGGTACAAAAAAGACGGACACATAAACTGAAAACCAGCCTTTTAAAATATCAAATAATAAAACAGGCAGTCCTGCTTTTAATCCTAAAACCCTGATGGTATTTGTAGCTCCGGCATTTTTACTGCCTTTTGTTCGCACATCAATACCATAAAATCGCCTGCCAATCCAAACTGATGTAGGGATTGAACCAAATAAGTAAGCAACAATAACTCCTGAAATTAGTAGTACATTTTCCATATTCTATTCGTTTTCTGTTTCAAGCATTCTCATCGTCCTTAAGAAACGATTTTTTGCCTGACTTGTTGAAGAACCAAACCGGTATCCTCTTTCATCCTTATTTTTTTTATCTTTTCGTTTTTCAGAATCAACTCCGGTTATAAATTTATTGTATTCGTTTTTGGCCGAAACTGACAACATCATATTATTGGCATAGGTAAAGAAATACCAGTGCCGTTTATCCGCTTCAATGTAAAGATTAACTACATCACCACTTCTTTTTCGTTTAATTTCAAGATATCCGTCAAAAAATTTGTTTACCGATTCTCCCTGAATAAATCCAACACCAATAGGCCCATGCGAAATGAAAGATCGCGTAGTAGGATTATACACCATAGTTACATTTGACAAAATGATCGCTTTCTTTAGCTCATCAGGCATTTTTCTTAGTTTGCCAAAGGTATTAAGATTGTAGGTTATTTCGTTGGCTTGTTTTGCGCCAAACATTTGCCTGTAGGCAATTTCCGGAACCGGACCTGAAGTTTTAACACCCGGCTTATTTACTATTTCAAGGCTTTGTTTCATAAAACCGAGAGCTTCTTCGCTAAACAGAAAGTCGAAAACAATGAATACCTCAAAAATGGTGGAGTCGGGGATTATGTGATGTTCAATTTGGCCAAAAGCCTGCATGGAAACTTGTCCGTAATCTGTCCCAAAATTCACTGATCCGCTGGCCTTGTATAAACAATTTTGGTTGTTGATGCTAATGAATGGCCCCGAAGGATTATTCCTGTCTATTGTGCTCAACTCCGATTTTGATGCAATCACTAACTTCTTACCATTATTCCATGTGGTTACTGCCCCATCTACCGAAAGCATAAGTGTATCGCTGTAATACGCCTTTCGGGACAAAAACGTTGGGTAAACTCTGTTTTCTTCGTTGGAATGGAAGAACCCAGCATAAAGCTTTTTATACTCAAACTCCCGGGGTTGCAGTTCAACAGGCAAAACAATACTGTCGGGGCGGATGCGTTGATGAAAGCTAACCCATCGCGATAATTCAGGATCGCAATCCTGTATAGGTTTATAAGCACCTTCAAAATCGAGGAGAGGTTCACGGGCATTTAAAAACACCTTACCACGATAGGAGAACTGTGGGCTAAACATAAAACTTTGTTCAGGAATAATATGTCCGCTGGCAATAGTTTGAAAAGAAGTATCCACGCCAATCTCTTCGAACTCAATGATCTGCACCTCATCCAAAAGATTTCGGTATTCATACAAACCCTTCGCTGCATAAGAATAACGCGAATGTATGTTTACATCGGCCTGAATAATTTGATGCATTTTATTGGCAGTATCAGCAATAATTATGGCATTTGAAAAGGGAGAGACGGATGCTCGATTAAATATTTCAACAATCCCGTCACTCGGAAAAACAGCGGCATCAGCAACCTTAATTATTTTTACATCTTTGGCCAAAAATGTATTAAAAACAAGATCATACTTTGCCTCTGGCGAATAAAAGGAAAGAGAATCCTGCAAAGGGTGAGTAGAAATATATTTTGCTCCATCGGGAATTACATCAATTAATTCCCGGAGTGTTAAAATTGAAATATCAACATCTTGATTTATTTTGTTGCTTGAAAGGATAACTTCATTTTCATTCATATTCCATACAAATTCATCGGGCATGGAGGTATAATAAATTATTGGTAAGTTGACCGTTGAGCTATCATTTACAGAATGGAAATTACCGAGGCCCTGCTGAAAACTCACCTCTGCCTGATATCTGTTAGCATCAAAAGCAATTTCTGATTCTGAAACATTAGTAATATTTATACTTAGGGTATCCGCATTAAAATAATTGTTCCCATAAGTGTAATGATTAGATTTGGTGGAAGCCGTGTAAAACTTTTGTTTTCCGGAACCTATAAGTAATGCAGGAGTAAAAACAAGCGACCCATTTAGTTCCATTTTATCATCAAACAATAACAAAGGTTTATCAATAGTCGAAAGGATCATTGTATCCTGATATGGACGCCAGTTTTGAGAAATATTATTACCGGTTACAGAGGGGAATTCCACTTGTGGTGGTTTTTGTTCGATAATCTGAAAAGTATCCATTACACCATCAACCGAATCGAGATAAAACATTATATCAGTCCCCTGTGAAATAGTATTCAGATAATGAATAGTACCTGTTCCTTGCAAACCCAACATGCTTAGTGATACTTCATTATAAAAAACACCTCTGTTATTATAAACCGGAAACCCCTCAGGTGGCGATTGAACTTTGAAGCCGAGGGAGTAGTCGGGCATTACCGAAAGCGGTTTATTTACCTCAGGGGGGAAGATTCCTCCAGAATACAAATAACCTTCAAATTTTAATTTATCTGTCGAAAAATCAGCAAGTCTTTCTACTGTAAAGGGGTGTAAATTATAATAAAAACGCTCGCGTGAATAAGCATCTTTAAATCTGGGGTCGTTATCATAATAAACATACGACTCGTCTAAACTATTAAAAACAGGATATTTTGGATAGTTTACCAAACCACTTTTGTTGGTAGGTTCATCAATAAGTATATCTCCGCTGATATTTGAAACCACTGTTTTAATATCCACATAGCGCTTTTCGCCAGGTTCACAATCAAATGCCAATATCTTAAACTTCATCGATTCGATGGTTGGAAGTACCAACCTGAAAGTGTCATATTCGAAAAAACAATCGTTGGCATTGAATTCAAATAATCCGGCCTGAATTTTTCCGGAAAAAAGAAAATCACGGTTTTTGCGTAAAATTACCTCTCCCCGGGTTGGGTATATGTAAACATTTTGCGAATCGCTGATAGAAACTCTGGGAACACCCTTGATTTTGAGATCAAAATTATCAAGACTCAGGGTGGCATTATCCTCGTTATAAACCTGCGAAAAAAAGGAGATCACATCGTAATCGGTGGTACCTTTCTTTGCATTTAAATAATGATACAACTTATCGCTAATCAAAACCATTTCGTTGTCGGCTCCATAATACAAAAATCCATATTTAGCCAGCCTTATTACCTGCAATTCAACCTGGTAAACGGGCATATTCATATACTCGGCCAGTTCGTACACATAAAATTTGTTCCTGTTGTATTTCTGTGCAAAATTATATATCACCACCAACGGGTGAATAAAATCCATGCCCTGAAGCAAATCAAACTCACCTACTTCAAAATATTTGTTTGAAATAAATAGTGCATTACTATTTCGCTGCACACCTGCTAAGGAGCGAAATCTGATTTTGGACTCATCCATTTTCCAGTAAACAGCTTCGCAATCAATTTCCACATCATGATATGTATCAGCATAAGGACTTTCCATCACGCCTTTTTCGATACGTAGTAACGACACCTCTCTTTTGTTGTGCATATACTTGAATTGCAAACCAGAATGAAAAATCGAGTCCTCCTGGTGGTATATGGCTATGGCAGCATTGGAAGAATTGATACGATCGGGCTCAATAATAAAAACTTTCGATCGTGCAACGAGTAAATCATATTTCCCGTTTTTATCGCGATAGGGGCGTTTAAAGGTTAATTGCGCTGCGGAAAATTCGTCTCCCCCACCCATAATTTTCGATCCTTTTAAAGCAAAACCGCCTTCGTAATCCACATCGGTAAACAAACCCGGAATAAAAAGGGTTTTGGCGTAAGATTGGAAATAGGGATAGAGTGCTTTTTTGGCAGTTACTTTTTCTGACTTTACTTTTTCTGTAATTGTACCTAACAATGGCCCGGGAAAGTAATTCAGATTATAGAAACTCGCAGATTCGATAATAAACGATGATGTTTTAAACTTGATATTATAATCAGGTAGAATTGCATATACACTATCTTTACTAAATC
Source organism: Bacteroidales bacterium (assembly GCA_029939965.1). GTDB lineage: Bacteria > Bacteroidota > Bacteroidia > Bacteroidales > 4484-276 > SABY01. Next base: position 8,973 of record JAOZRY010000050.1, read on the forward strand.
CTGCTCTTTCCCATGTGATTTTTCCTGAGCTTCCGTGCCACGTATTTTCCATAATAAAAAAAACACCGGAAGTTCCATAAATAGTTGTGCTATCCTTTTTGCTTTTGCAGTGTAGATTAATATTGGAAAATAAGATGTAAAAATTTGTATCGTACTTAAATTGATAATCACCCAAAGTGTAACTCCACGAAAAAATCCGTGACTCGTAAAGCACATCCTTTTCAAATATTAGTATTGAAGATTGGATTACCTGACGAAAAAATTTGGTGCTTCGCCGGTTTTGTAACGATTGAGTAGTACCATCGAGCCAAACCAGTAATTCCTCCTCATTGTGTGTGGCATTTTTGAAATGAACCAGAACACGAAGTACCATTTCAAAATCAGGAAAAGGCTTCAATCGCTTTTTCAGCATAAGGTTAGAAAGGGTATATATCTTTTGTTTTGTGATGTAGTCGTAACTTTCGGACTGCCATAATTCAGCGAACTTTTGCAGGGTAATTTCTGCCTGGATATTGTTTTCTTTGTTGGCAATCTGATCGAAAAGTAATGTGAGTTCCTGAATGTAGATGAGAGAATCGGGGGTAAAAGAACGGATAACCTGTGCGGTAGCAGGAGTACCTGTCAACATCAATATTAATACTAATAATCGTAAAATTCTTCCCATCAAATTCTATTAGGTTTAGTTTTATCTATTTTTGCTTCTCCAGCATAAGTGCCACCCAATGGTTTTTGGTTTTCATTTGTTTACACAAAAATCCATAGTTTGCTGCTTCCAAAGTTAATACTTCCACATCATTTTCATAAAAACCACTCAAAAAAAGTTTCCCTCCGGTGCGAATAGCGTTGCTATAATGTTGAATCTGATCAAGTAAAATATTTCGATTGATGTTTGCAAGTACAATATCAAAAGTACTGTTCTCGATAAGTTCTTTCCCGCCAAGGTAAACCCTGACATTTTTAATATTATTACGTTCTATATTCTCCAGCGAATTTTCGTAAGCCCAATTATCGTAGTCGATGGCAGTAACTTTTTTAGCACCCATTTTTGAAGCCAAAATCGCTAACACACCTGTACCACAACCCATATCGAGTACTTCCATATTTTTCCAATCTGTTTCGAGCACAAACTGAAGCATCATATCTGTAGTTTCGTGGTGAGCTGTACCGAAAGACATTTTTGGCTCGATCACAATTTCGAATTCAACATCGGGTCTGGCTTCATGAAATGGTGCACGCACAAAACACCTTTCCCCTATCAGCACCGATGAATAATTGCTCTCCCAGGTTTTATTCCAGTTTTGATCCTGAATTTTTAAAACCTCAAAACCCGTAACTCCAAAATCACTCAGCCCTTTAATGGCATCTGAAACTTCACTCTCGTTGAATTTATCTTCAGGAATAAACCCACGAATTCCATTTTCGATTTCATCAAAACTTTCAAATGGCTGATCGCCCAACATTGCCATAATTATTTCGGAGGTTTCAGCAAAATTCGCGCTATTGATAAATATTTTTATTTCTAAATAATCCATATTAATAATTGTACTTTATCCATTTCCAAAGTTCACGATAACTAATTTTTTTTCCATACATCAAAATACCGGTACGGTAAATTTTAGCTGCCAGCCATGTTGCACCCAAAAAACCAAGCACAAGCAAAGCCATCGACAAATAAACCTGCCAATAAGGAACGCCAAACGGAATTCGAGCCATCATTACCACAGGGGAAGTAAGCGGGATAATTGAGAACCAAAAAGCTACCGGGCCGTTGGGATTACTGATGATAAACCCGATCATTACCATCGACAGGATAAGTGGGATAGTAACCGGCAACATAAACTGTTGTGTGTCGGTTTCGTTATCGACAGCCGAACCGATGGCAGCAAAAAATGCTGCATAAAGCAGGTATCCAAAAAGAAAAAAGAATAGGAAAGACCCTATCATAACGCTCGCATCAATCGACTGAATGCCTTCGATAATTTGTGCTGCCATTGGAGCATCGGTCTGAATTTGCTGCGAAAACTCTGTTAGTTCCCCGGCTGACAATGCTTTACCCTGTGTACTCATCATCTTTTGTGAGCCCGTCATCATTTGGCTACTGCCCACTGATATCATAAATACACTCACAATTATTAGCGTAAGAATTATCCAGAGTACGAACTGTGTAAGCCCAACCATGGCTACTCCCACAATTTTGCCCATCATTAACTGAAAAGGTTTTACCGATGAAACAATTACTTCGATAATGCGGTTGGTTTTTTCTTCGATTACACCGCGCATAACCTGTGCACCAAAAATAAAGATGAACATATAGATGAGCAAGGCTGCGAAAATACTAAGCCCCATGCTGATTTCAGTGAAGCTTTTTTCTTCATTGCCACTTTCATCAATTTTTATGGTATTGAGCAATATGCTCGATTTAATGGATCTTAAAATTTCAGGGTCAACACCCGAAGCCTGCAACTTTAAACTTTCCACCTCCCTTTTCATCACATTTTTGATGTGGGTTTTAATGTCGATAGATGGTTGAGTGGTGGAGTAAAAAATCCCGGTAACAGGAACACTGAGTTGGGTGGCCGGAATGTGCAGCAATCCATAATCGCCACTTTTTGAAAAATTCTCCTTTGCAATATCCAGATCTATTTGAATAGGAATAAACTTAAAACTTTCAGTATTTCTAAATTTATCTGCATACAAACCGGTTTCATCTAACACCTGTACGGTTTTCTCTTCATCGGTAAGCGTGGTGAGATATACAGGAAGTACATACACCGATGCCATGAGGATTGGCCCCAGAAGTGTCATGATCAGGAACGATTTTTTCTTTACCCGTGTAAGGTATTCGCGCTGGATTATTATAAAAATCTTATTCATGCTTGTTAGAGTTTTCTGGTTTCTTCTACTTTCGAAATAAAAATATCGTTCATGGTTGGAAGTATTTCAGTAAAACCATGTACCTCAACCCGATCAATAACCAAATTCAACAAATCGTTGGGTGAAGTACCTGCAGGAATATGAATCTTCGCTTTTTTTAGTTGACCTTCGTCCACGTTGCTGATTATTTTATAACCATCAGGAAATGAATTTCCCAATTCGATTTGCCCCTTTCGATACAGGATTTCAAATATATTTTCTTTGTACGAGGCTTTGATGTCCGTCATTTTTCCGTCCAAAATTTTTTTTGAATTATTAATGAGTGCAATATGATCGCACAGCTCCTCGACCGAAGCCATATTGTGAGTCGAAAAAATTATGGTTCCTCCGTTGTTTTTAATATTCAGAATTTCATCTTTGAGTAAATTCACATTTATCGGATCGAAACCACTAAAAGGTTCATCGAAGATAAGCAGATCGGGTTTGTGCAAAACCGTAACGATAAACTGCACTTTTTGCTGCATACCTTTCGATAGCTCTTCCACCTTTTTGTTCCACCAGGCAGTAATATCAAATTTATCGAACCAGAACTTTAGCCTCTCTTCTGCTTCACTTTTACTAAGTCCTTTAAGCCTCGCTAAGTAAAGAGCCTGCTCTCCTACTTTCATTTTTTTATACAATCCACGCTCCTCAGGCAAATACCCAATAAGGTTTACATCATCAGGTTTCATCGGGTTTCCTTTAAACAACACGTTGCCGGTATCGGGTGCCGTTATTCGGTTTATGATGCGGATGAGTGTGGTTTTTCCAGCACCATTAGGTCCCAGTAATCCAAATATGCTTCCCTTAGGAACGGATATGCTCACATCGTTGAGAGCCAGATGTCCTGAAAATTGCTTTCTTACACTTTCAGCTTGTAAAATCTCCATACATTTTCGTATTTCTTCAACAAACAAAAATAGATCGAATAAATTACTTTGGCAGGTGAGTTTTGATAACTTTTAACCTAAAATTAAATAGTGCCTTTCAAATAA
>JAOZRY010000481.1 GCA_029939965.1 Bacteroidales bacterium
CATTCAATCTCGTTACCTCGTAATGCTCAGCGGCAGGGATTGGAGTGGTAGCTTGCTGAAGTGGCGGCTGATATTTTTGTTGGCAGGCGTAGGCTGTAAGCCCACGTACTGCCTACAAAAATACAGCCGGCACAAGGCAACTACAAACGGAAAGCCCGTAGCCGCCCAAAAAACAACAACTTTAAAAATCATTAAATAATTTATATTTCGATAAATCTCTTTCCGGCTTGTCCGGGTTAGGATACATGAATTTAAGTGCCCGCTTCCTCCCCCACCTAAGTTATGTAACTGGTTATTTCAACTGAAGGGAGAAATATATTCAATTTTGTCATTATCCTTTGAAGCCTATTTTTGCCATAAAAGCTTTTTAATCATATCCAAAAGATCATCTTTTATTATCGGTTTTGTAATATATTCATTACATCCTGCTTCAATTGCTTTTTGGCGATCCTCCTCCATAGCACGTGTAGTTTGCGCAATTATTATAACATTTTCGTCAAATTCACGGATTTTTTGTGTGGCTTCATACCCATTCATTAAAGGCATATTAATATCCATGAGTATTAGATCAATATCAGAATTTTTACGGCAAATTTCTATTGCCTCGATACCATTAACCGCATGCAAAATTTCTTTATACAAACCTTTCAAAACTTTAGATAAATAAGTGTTAGATACTTCATCATTTTCCACAATCAATACTTTCAATTCTCTAACCTGTATAATTGGTTTGTTAGTAACACTTTCTGTTGTTTCTGGTAGCCAATCTTTATTAGCCTCGCAAGGTATTGTAAAATAAAACTTTGAGCCTTCCCCTACTTTTGATTCTACCCAAATTTTGCCTCCATGAGTTTCAACTATTTTTTTTACGGATGCAAGTCCTAATCCCGTGCTTTTTTCGCCGGCAGTACTTTTTACGGAGGTTGTTGCAAAAGGCTGAAATATTTTTCCTACTTCTTTTTCAGGAATCCCTTTTCCCTGGTCGGAAACTATAATCTGTATTTCGTCTTCCAAATCCATTATGTTTATATAAACATTAGTATCGCGTTCAGAATATTTTAGGGCGTTTGACAATAGGTTGTCCATTACTTGTTTGAGCTTATTTTTATCAGCAGTAATTAGAATTTCATCTTCAATATACCCTGAATATATGTTGATATTTTTTTGAGAACCAAGAATATTGCTAAGCTCTATTGTGTTATTCATAAAGTCAACAAGGTTAAATTCTTCTTTAACCAATTCAATTGTACCGGCTTCAATTTTTGAATAATCCAAAACATCAGTAATAAGATTCAGCATATAATCGAGCATTTGGTTCATTGTTGAAAAAATTTGTGCCTGATCATCCATCGAATCTTCTGGTAACGAATCTGTAACCAACGAAAGGTATCCTGATAAGGTAGCAAGTGGGCTTCGTAAATCGTGAGCCGCTATACCAAGGAATTGATTTTTTTCATTATTGAGCTTGTTGAGCTGTATGTTTCTAATCTTTGCCTCTTTATGCAGTTTCTTTAATTCGAGGTTTTTATCTTCGAGTTCTTTGTTTTTGTTTATTGCATTATAATATGTGGAAAGAAGCAAATCGAGGATTTGCATACGATTTGAGTTCAACCTGTATTTTTGTCCTCCAAAAAATATTTCCATCGAAATGTCGAGATTAGGCGACCTTCTTCGTATTTCACGGTTCAGTGTTATATCTCTTATCCTGTCAAAAAGAAATTCTTCGGAATAGGGCTTAGAAATAAAGTTGTCGGCACCACATTGTAGGCCTTTAATTACATCATTAGCATTAGATAGTTGGGTAAGTAGTATAACAGGAATCACTTTGGTTTTTTCATTTTTTTTAATTATATCACAAAACTCATAACCATCCATTACAGGCATAATTATGTCGGATATAATGATATCCGGGAGGTTATTTTCATCGATAAGATATAGTGCTTCTTTTCCATTAAGCCCGTGCAAAACTTCATAGCCCTTGTCTTCTAAAATCATTTGAAGCTGGAGTGCCTGAGTGGGACTGTCTTCTGCAATTAAAACTTTTCTGATTATTTCCATGATTATAAATTATTTGGTATTATTATTTTCGATTATTATACTATTTATATTTTTCAATATGCGCAAGAATATCTTTAATTTGATTTGTATTTAATACATAATCAACGCCATCATTTTTTATGGCCTCACCAGGCATGCCGTGTACTAACGAGCTTTCTTCATCCTGAGCAATGGTAAATGCACCGGCGTTTTTTAGTGTTTTTATCTCTTTTGATCCATCACTACCCATTCCTGTTAAAATCATTGCGATAGTGTTTTTTCCGGAATGTTGGGCGAGGTTATTAAAAAGGTACTTAACCGATGGGCATATTGGGGTTTTCGGTTCACATTTGCGTAGCTCAATCTTGTTGAATTTTACACCCATTTGGTATTTATCGGGAGCAAAATAAATGTGTCCAGAAAGCAGCATTTCGTTATGAGCGGCAACCTTTACAGGAATCGACAAAATACTGTTGAGCCACGAAACCATGCTATTAATAAATCCTTCGGTAATATGTTGAACTATAAGAATTGGATATGGAAAATTTTCAGAGATTCCTGAAAAAATTTTCGCTAAAACCTGGGGGCCTCCTGATGAAATTCCTATTGCTACAAGTTTTCTGTTTAATAGTTTGGTTACTGGTGGCATCGTATCATTAATGGCTGGCTTGGCAGATGCTATTTTGCGAATACTTTTTGTTTTGGAATATTTACGTGTAACAACCTTAACCTTCGACAGGGTTTTTATCATCGAAAGCAATCTGGCGGTTCGTGTAGCTTCCAGAGGATGCCCAATGCCATAAGGCTTTTGAATAACCGAGAGTGCTCCGGCAGCGAGAGCTTCCATCGATGTATGTATGTTTCCGGCATTGCGGCTTGCAGTAGCAATAATTATTGGTATCGGATTTTCGGACATAATTATTTTTGTTGCTTCCAAGCCATTCATTATGGGCATGTCAATATCCATTGAAATGATATCGGGCTTATTTTTTTTTACGAAATCAACTGCCTGCTTTCCGTTCAAAACACTCCCAATAATAACTATTTCAGGGTCGTTGCCAAAGATAAACTCTAAATACCGGCTTACTGTAACCGAATCTTCAACGATTAATATTTTGATCATATTTCCATCATTTTTCTTTAGCATACATTACAGATATTAATGTGCTTTTATAGGTTATTTTTTTTCCTGACATGGGCACTTTTATTAAACATTTTCGCAATATACCATTTCCCAGCCATTAAAAACAATGATCAGCTTTTTCATTTCAGCATTGCCATAAGGTGGCAGGTGCATCATTTTTTTTAGGTTATCATCGTTTTTATATTTTGCTAATTGTAGTTTCGATTTTTCGATTTTTTCAATTTTCAATTCCTCTGTAAATTTATTTCTCG
>JAOZRY010000482.1 GCA_029939965.1 Bacteroidales bacterium
TTGAATTAGTTTACCGCCAACAAGCCCAAAAAGATCCGGGCTTTGCCGAAATTTTGCGTCATGCGGGGTTGCTTTAACAGGATGCCCTCCAAATTTCCAATTACACCAAATATCTTTACTTTGTTATTACTGCATCAACCGGACAAATATCTTTGCAGATATTGCATTTAATGCATTTTTCAATATCGATTTCATGTTTTTCGTATGGTCGCAGTTCGATGGCATCGGTGGGGCAGCGCCGGGCACATTTGGTGCAGCCGTTGCAGTTTTCAGTAATTTCATAAATTACCATCTCTTTGCATTTTCCGGTGGGGCAGTGTCCGTTGATGTGCTCTTCATATTCGTGTCTAAAGTGTTTCAACGTGGACAACACGGGATTTGGAGCTGTTTTTCCCAAACCGCAAAGACTCCCTTTTTGGGTGTATCCGGCTAATTTTTCCAATTGGTGAATGTCGTTGAGCTTTCCTTTTCCACTACAAATCCTGTTGAGGATATCCAACATCTTACGCGTTCCGATTCGGCAAAAAGTACATTTACCACAGGACTGATCTTGTGTAAACGATAAAAAATACTTTGCGATATCCACCATGCAATCGGTTTCGTCTAAAACAATGAGTCCACCCGATCCCATCATGGCTCCTGCCGTGGTCAATGATTCGTAGTCGATGGGTGTATCGGCCATGTGCGCCGGAATGCAACCACCTGATGGCCCTCCGATTTGTATGGCTTTAAAACTTTTACCATTTGGAATACCTCCTCCAATTTTTTCCACAATCTCACGAATGGTGATTCCCATAGGAACCTCTATCAGTCCACCACGATTTATTTTCCCGGCAAGGGCAAAAACTTTGGTTCCCTTGCTATTGGTTGAGCCAATTCCGTTTAGTTTATCTTCACCATTACGGATAATCCATGAAACGATGGAAAAAGTTTCGGTATTGTTGATTAGCGTTGGCTTACCCCATAAGCCTTTAGCTGATGGATAGGGTGGCCGGATTGATGGCATTCCACGGTTTCCTTCTACAGAGGCGATGAGTGCAGTTTCTTCGCCGCACACAAATGCACCGGCACCTTCAAAAACTTTGAGCTTGAAAGAGAATTTTGTGTTCTGTAAACTTTCCCCGATTATACCCTTTTCTTCAAGTATTTTTATTGCTTCATTAATTCTCGAAACTGCCAGTGGATATTCGGCACGGATGTATAAGATTCCTTCATCAGCACCAACTGCATAACCCGCAATAATAATTCCTTCTATCACCCTGAAGGGATAGGATTCCAATAGCATCCGATCCATAAATGCTCCGGGATCGCCTTCATCGCCATTGCAGATTACATATTTTTTATCAGCTTTTGCATCATGCACAAGTTCCCATTTTCGACCTGTGGGATATCCTGCACCACCACGGCCTCGCAACCCCGATTTTTTTATAATATCAATAACCTGTTTTTGTGAGTACTCTTTCAGGCATTTTTCCAGTGCAACGAATCCACCCAACTTTTTATATTCGTTCAAATCCGAAGGATTGAGATTTCCCCGGTGTTCAGTGGCAATGTTAACCTGCCCGTCAAGAAAATCGGAAACCGGTGTATTAATTTCATCCAAATCGTAACGGTTCACTTCGCGGGGAACATCATTCATAACCATGTTTTCGATTGCAGAAAATATGCGGTTTTTTATCCTTTGCAAAGGGCTGGCAGCTTTAAAATGCTTGTTGATCACTTCGCTAACTTCTACAGGTTTTATTTTGGCATAAAAAGCAGGCTTCTCTCCCGGTTTGTGAATTTCCATTAATGGTACCTGATTACAAATTCCCACACACCCAACATGCTTCACATCCACGTGAATGCCCGACCGAAGTATTGATTGTTCAAGTTCCTCTTTTACATCTGAACTTCCACTGGCAATACAGCAGGAGCCAAGACCAATACGGATTTCTCCCTGAACAGGAAGGTTTTTGTTGGCCTTTTTTGAAGAATGAAGCCCCTCTTTTTTTTCGCCATTTATAAAATCTTCAATAATTTCCGGAACTCTTTCGGTGGTAACGTGGCCATAGGTTACATCATCGATCTGAACAACAGGAGCAATGGTACAGCAACCGAGGCAGGCAACTTTTTCGAGGGTAAAGATTCCCTCCTTATCCGTATCTTCATTTTCGGTGAGTTTTAGATAACGTTTGAAAGCATCATAAACAAGCATAGCACCCTTTACGTGGCATGCTGTTCCCACACAAACCCTAATTAAATGAAGCCCCACAGGTTGATGCCGGAACTGGGAATAGAATGTAGAGATACCCATGATTTGAGCCGGTGTGATACTGGTTTGGCTACAAACCCGCATCATGGCATCCTGTGGCAAATAATTAAAAGCCTTTTGGATTTCCTGTAAAATTGGAATAGCAGCACTTTTATTCGTGCCGTGATTATTGATGATCTTATCGACTATATTTGTGATTTCGGTATTCATGCATCTGAAAAATTGATCCCACATTATTATAAGTTAGTCCGTTTTGATGCAATTGGTTTAGTTTAACATTAAGCATCGTTTTTCGACCTTGGCCGAAAAACGATGTTTAATGTGTTGTGTTTTTACTTAGGCATGCACTATTAAGGTGAAAAACTTGAAACAATGATAAATGAGCCTTAATGGGTTAATAAGCAATTCTGTCGTTTTTATTAAGTATTTTCACAATTGTATTGGTCTTATTTCATTATCCCTTCGTTATATTCTTTTTTACCATTGTTACCAAAATTGAAGCGTAGCTCACTCCATGTCACTTTTTTGTAGAATTGAGGGATTTCTCCAAAATCGGTTAGTGAAGCTTGATTTACAAAATTTTCATGATAACCAATTACTTTTTCTATAATTACATTATACTCTCTTAATAAATCTATTTCACTATCCATTATATTTTCTTTATGACTTTTAAGGATAGTATAGCAATGTGAAAAAGACTTTATCCAAAAATTTGCTAGAAAATAGTAATTGATATCTTTTCCCGTGTTCGGATTATTGTTTTCAAATATTGTCTTTTCGTGAGTAAGCTCGTGAGTAAGGGCCTGATACATCAACCTGATAATGAAAGGGATTCTTATTATTAATTTATCAAACAGTATACTTTTTTCTGCATTTTTCTTCGATAGCATTAATCCAATATAGTCAAGGGAAACCGAAGTGTGAACAAAGTGTTTTATTCCAGTATATGAGATTCCAATTTCCTCATGAAAGTGAGCCATCAAATTAGATTCTGAATTAAACCTATTTTCACCCGTATTAAATATATACCGTAAATCTACATGATGCAGAATATTGATAGCCGAAATAATTGTGTCAGATGAATAACCGTATTTTTGACACATTTTATAAATGTCCTTAAGCGATGCAGGGTTTGGATTGTGTAAATATTGATAATGTAAAAAATCTAATACTCGTAA
>JAOZRY010000483.1 GCA_029939965.1 Bacteroidales bacterium
ACACGCCTCTTGGCTCAGTAATGGGGATGCCTTCGATGGAAGCTTCGTTGCCGGAAACATTTAAAGGGGCATTACCCAAAATTATTAATCCACCCCACAGTCCACGTGTTTCTATTGGGATGCTTCCTTCCAAATCATCGCCTTCGACGGTAAAAATTATTGGAGCTTCTGCCGTACCATTTGCAATAATTTTTCCGCCGCGAGCAACTATCAATGCACTTGCCTTATCGGCCTGGCCTGTTTTTGCGCGAATAACAACTCCTGGCTCGATGGTTAAAACCTGACCATCATTTACAAAAACCAACCCTTCGATAATGTATTTCCGATTAGCAAACCAGGTTGTAGTTCCGGTTCCCTCACCGGTATCAACTATTGTTTCATCGGTTACAACCACGTAGGAACCCTTGCGACAACCGGCAAACAATAGTATGCTCACGATAAATAGTGTGTAATAAAACTTTACCATACCTTATACTCCACATTAAAATAAATATATGATTCACCGTCCAAATTCTCTGCATACGGAACCCAGTCCTGATAATTTAGCGAAAGTTTGATTTTGGATATGGGCTTATATTGAATGCCAGTAATAATTGTACTTCCATCATTGCTCAAGTTCCAGGGAGTTTCATCATTGTCGATAATGTTTGACCCAACAATATCGTACCTGCCAAATACCTGAAATTGTTCGTTGAAATTATAGCTCAGAAAAGTTGAGAATACATTGATATCATGATTGTCTTCAAAACGATTGTTTAGTTTTGTGTCGTATTCGATACCAAAATAAAGTTTGTCCTTGATTTCGTAACCCACAAAACCCACAAACAATACCTGCACATCATTTTTTCTGATCATGTCGCTATAGAGTCTAAATATCAAACCTTTCCATGGTTTTAATGTAAATCCCAATCCTGTTTTATAGGAGTAATCGGTTTGGGGTTTCGAATAACCTTCGCCATTCATAAAAGTAAGATCAAGTTCGAGGAATGATGTTGCCTGATAGGTTAACGAAGCTCCAAGGTCGGCACTCGACCCCAAACCATGCTCATCAACTACTGTTTTATAAATATAGCGATGCCCCCAAATTTTTTCTTGAAGTTTAAATTGTTTCAAAGGAATGATCCCGAAACGTACTCTTATTTTCCCTCTTTGATATTGAAGATAAGCATTTTTAAAATATGCAAACCGGCGCAGTAGCGAATACTCCGATACGTCATCGGGGCTACCAATATCGAGTTGTATTTTGGCACTGTAATATTTGCTCATTTTAAACTTATATCCCAGATAAACCCTTCGCACTTCAATGGCGGTTGGATTGTTGCCTTCACTAATTCCGGTGTGAAAATTTGCAAAAACCAACCCAATAGGCTCACCATTATCGAACGGTCCCGCTTTTTTGTCCTGAGCTAAAATTAACCCACTCAACAAAAGGCAGCAGGCTAAAACAATTGATATTTTTTTATAAAAGTTCATCAATAAAGTATGAAAAATCCTGAGGTAAAAATTTTTTATAAGTTTGTCTAAACAAAGGAATGAGGGTATTGATAAAGTATTTGAACAGCTTCTGGTCGTTTTTATTCCGTTGGATAATGAAGTTATAATTTTGAATACAATTGTCATTACATATATTTTTTTTTGGCTTTGATGCTTTCGAGTGTGAAATAAAAAACACTTCCCTTACCTTCTGTGCTTTCAACCCATATATCACCACCATTTCTTTCTACAAATTCTTTGCATAATATAAGTCCAATACCGGTACCTTTTTCTCTGTTTGTTCCAATGGTCGAAAAATTATATGTGGGGTCAAAAAGTTTTTCAATATCGTTATTAGGAATTCCAACGCCGGTATCTGAAATAAAAATTAAGGTTTGGGATTCGCTGTAAGGCTTTCCTCCAATAATGATCCTACCATTGTCAGGTGTAAATTTTATTGCATTGGAGAGTAAGTTACGCAAAATTACATTCACCATTTCGTAATCAGCAGTAACCTCTATGTTTTCGTTGGTGAGGTGGGTGTCTATGATAATTGTTTTTGCCTGAGCAGCATATTTTTGAACATATATTGTTTCTTCAAAAATTTGTGCGAGATGTATTTTGGCAGGGTTGAAAGGTATTTTTCCGGTTTGGGTTCCAGACCATACCAGCAAATTATCGAGCAAGGCAAATGATTGCCTGGTGCTGTGATAAACAGTTTTAATAAATTTTTCGCGCTGCTTGGGAGTATATGGATTTTCGTTTTCGAGCAGCAATTCCAAAAATCCAAGCTGAGCATTGTAGGGGCTTTTCAGGTCGTGAGCAATTATAGAAAATAATTTGTCTTTGGTAATATTTAATTCGCGAAGTTTTTGCTCGGTTTGCATGTGTTCGGTTACATCCTGATGGGTTCCCACGGCTCTGAGTGGAGTTCCGGTATTTGAACGACTTATAACCATACCACTGTCGAGGATGAATTTCCAGCCACCCTCTTTTGTTTGCAAACGATGAACACTTTTGTAAACATCAGTTCTCCCCTTTAGATGATCGGTGAGCGTTTTTTTTGCACTTTCAAAATCTTCAGGATGTATCAAATTATTCCACCATGAGATGTGTGATTTTATATCATTATCATCAAATCCAAGCATGGCTACCCATCGTTTATCAAAAATCACTTTTCCGGTGTTGATGTCCCAATCCCAAAACCCGGCATTTGTACCCTGAAGTGCCATATTCAAACGTTGTTCGCTTTCGCGTAATGCCTGCTCGGCATGTAACCGAATATTAAAATCAGGTTGTACCTTCTCCTGATTTGTTATGGCGATGCTGCAAAGACCCTGTACATTCTTTTTTTCGTGAAACCAGGATAAATGCAAATCTGCACACACATCTTGCTTTTCGGCAGTATGGATATGTACTTTCCCGGTTTGGTTCTGGTGTTGTACAAAAACATTATTTAACATTTGCCGGAAAGCATCTATTGATTTTGAATCGATAAAATGAAAAATGGTTTTTTTATCAGCATCAATATTTAAACTCCCAAAGATTGTCTTTGCACGGTTGTTCAGAGACACAATATCTCCGGTAGGTGTAATTGAAACATAAGCAATGGGAGCATCTTCAAACAAGTTCAAATAGTGATTTTTCTCAATTTCCAGTTCTTTGGCGTTGTGGCGTAATTTATCATATTGTATTTTGAGTTCATCCTGATGATCAGAAAGTTTGTTGAGGAAACCTGTAATATCCTCATTTAAAACAACATCGTTGGTGCTCCTCTTTTGGTGTAGAAGTTGCTCAAATTTTTTTATCGGATCAATCATTTTTTTTAAACATTACTTGGGTAAAACCAAATTCAACTAACTAAAATCAATAATTTTATTCGAATAATAAGGCAAAATATCAACACTAATTATTGTATAAAAACCCAATTACAACCTTAACTTCGAGCTAAAAAAGC
>JAOZRY010000484.1 GCA_029939965.1 Bacteroidales bacterium
GGGAAGAGTTAGAAAATCTCCGTTGCAATTTTAATGAACCATGGTTTTTGCCCACTGGGATAAGGCACAGAAATATTCATTCTAAAGAATTACTTCCGAATTTTGAATTTCAGAGTTATCTCACCTGTTTCGGGGTTAAAATCAAGCTTATCCTCTTGCAAATTAAAAGCACGCCCTGTACTTATTTTAAGTAGGTGCGACAGAAAATTCACACCGCTTTTCAGCACATCTTCAATTTCACGTTGATCTATCCTAATAATATCAGCTGCTTCGCTTGGTTTGATTTCGATAAAATCCTGAACTTCATCATTCGATTCATCATTAACATCAAAGGTTATTTCTTCTTCTCCAAATTCCAGTTTCATTTGCCCTCCAACATCTCTGCTTTCTTCAGAATCATCATCTCCGGATAATATCATCAGTTCTACTGTTTCGCTAATGGCTTCCCGGAAGCGTTTTTGCATTTCGTCCAAATTTCCTACTACCTTATTTGTATCATCAAAATTGAATAATGTTTTTACAAATTCCTCATCAAACTCATGCCCGTCAGCCATTTTTTCTTCAATAGAATCTTCCCCGATAATATTGATAATAGTGAGATTTTCTTTTCGCCGGCCGAGTTCATCAATTCTACCAAGACGTATTGTTGTTTCGTTATTACTCCGGGGTATTTCCATGTTTACAACTGTGTCAACCAACTGCAGGTCGATCCCTTTTCCGCCCAAATCGGTACACAAAAATATCTTACACGATTCATCTTCCTCAAACTTCTTTAACAAAATTGCACGTTTCTCCGGGCTTGTTTCTTCGGTTACCTCCACAAAATTTATTTTGCTCAGGCGCAACATTCTGGCAATAATATTCACCATCTTTTTCCATTCGGTAAAAACAACCACCTTATGATTACTTTTTTTAATATGTAGTTTGTAAGATAAGATGTGTTTGAGTTCATCGAGCTTTGGTGAAATATTGGTGGTATCATCAATCAGGAAGGATGAACCTGTAAGCATTCGCATCTTTTTAATCAACTGCATTGCTTTTTGCACATCGAAAGAGCTAATAATCTTTTTATTAAAAATATCCAGCACTTCGCGAGCAAATTTTATATGCATTTTTTTTTGATATCCTGATAGCTTAACGAGATTATTTATCTCGCTAATGTTAGGTAATTGCTTAATAACCTGCTGTTTTTCGCGTCTGATAAGAGTATCCGAAAGTTTTTGTTTTAACTCCTGCAAGCCATAATATCCAACTATGGTATTTTTTGTTTGAGAATCGAAATAACAATGCTGATATGAGAACTCCCATAAGGGCGATAACAAATCAGGATCGACAAACAGGATGATAGAATACAAGTCGATAAGCTCCGATTCGATTGGCATACCCGATAAAACCAGCGCATGCTTACTATCGATGGATTTTAGAACCACAGATGTTTGAGAGGCATAATTTCTAATACGTTGAGCTTCGACCAAAACAATAAAATCGACCGGGAATTTGGCGATAATATCAATGTCGCGAATAACGGTTTCATAGTTAACAATTCTAAAAAACTCATCCCCCTCAGCGTACATTTTTAATCTTTCTTCGGGAGTACCCTCAATTATCTTTGCTTTTTCGTTGGTATATTTTTCAATTTCTTTTTTCCACTGATTCTTTAGTATTGCCGGACATATAATTAGTGTATAAACAAAACCAAAAACCTCTTTCTTCATCATGGCCGTGGCAATGGCTTGCAGCGATTTCCCTAATCCAATTTCATCTGCTATTACCGAACCTTTTCTGAATGTAGCAAATTCAACTCCCTGTTTTTGGTATGGCAGGAGCTTTGTATTGATTATATCAAAATTGAGTTTTGTTTTTTTTTCGATACCCTTCAATGTTGATAACTCCGACATTTTTTCCATTTTATCATATACCTCGGGTCGTACGAGTATCTGCTTATATTTTTCAGCATTATTAAAAAAACCAAGCAATTTCTCCGCATCCTTATCTTCAATAAAATTTTTGTTTCCAAAATACCGATAAAAAAGTTCGGCAACTTCCCCGTATATCTTTTCGGGATAAAACCAGCTGATTTTATAATCGCGGAAAGGGTTTAAAAACACTTCAATAAACGGATATTTTGGTAAACTTTGTTGTGCAGATTTTTCCTCTGTGTTAAGATTTTCGAAAGCAAAGATCAAATGTTTGCAGGTACCCAGTTTATTTGTTCTGTAATCGGGGCAAGAACAATAGCCGTGTTTTCTTTCAGTATCTCTAAAAGTAAGTTTGTATTCAATCCCGCGTTCATTGGTTAGTATGTGTTCTCCAAAAATATTGTCAGCATAATTAATGGTGTA
This sequence comes from Bacteroidales bacterium, assembly GCA_029939965.1. Taxonomy (GTDB): domain Bacteria; phylum Bacteroidota; class Bacteroidia; order Bacteroidales; family 4484-276; genus SABY01. The sequence goes on from JAOZRY010000484.1 coordinate 2,343, forward strand.
TTGTGCTTTTTCGGCCTTAATTTTACGCTCATCAACTACTCTTTTTATCATACCGCTCCGGGTATATTTAATACCAGCCGGAGGAAGCGTATCATCATCGAGTTTTACAAATTCGTGAAGCTGCATAAGTGCTGCTGCCCTGTGGCGGCATACATTACCGGTATTGCATTCGCAATTAGCCTGTACATTTTCATCAACATCAATCTTTACCACATAATCTCCGTATTTGTCGTTTACCGAAAACTCAAAATGATTTTCAGATGCCGAAAGCTGCGTGCATTGTCCGTTGAGGTATAAACTGTGCCCTTGTCGGTAAATCAAATTAGCAGAGGCCGAAGATTTCGACAAGTCGTTGAGTTGTGCTTTGATATTATCAAGAATATGATTTTCCATTGTTAAGATAAATTAATAAAAGCGAAGATATTAAAATGAATAAATATTGAGTAATAATACTGTTGATCTTTTTAATAAATCCCCAGAGAATTTATCAATTTACCCGTTTTGGGTGTAGTATGGGTAGATAAAAATCATGGTACAGGCTTTCGCTTTCATTGGAAATTTTGTTTTGCTATTATGGTTTTTAGGTACTTAATTTGGAAAACTAACTAACATGTTGTTTAAATTTTTTGTTGTCAGTTTCCCGCTTTGCGCTTTCAATCGTAAATCATAAATCGTAAATCATAAATTGCATTCTGATTATCTGCTATTTACAAAAATAGGGTACAAACCAATATCGGAAACAGAAAAACATTACCAAATCTATTTTTTTTGTTCACCTCTTTACTGATTCCCAATTGCCATAATTGGGGGTTTAACGCCCGCGGTGGTTCCCGGGTGTTTTTAATTCTAAGCACTTCACAGGGTTATAAGCTCATTAAAATTTTCTTTTTCCTTTCAAACTTTTTGTATCCTTATGTGCAAAAAACACTCCCACCACGCCAACAGGTATTTTCTGATAAAATCTTTTCCAAAGATTGTAGGTTTTTTAATGTTTATCCTGTTGCGAGGCATTACTGGGATTCATGATCCCCATGCTGGAGTTCCTCCTGAACAATTTCTATTTTGTAACATATTTTTGCTATTT
>JAOZRY010000485.1 GCA_029939965.1 Bacteroidales bacterium
GCCATCAAAATTAATAAACAGTTTATCCGAATAATCTTTGCTTTTTGTTTCGAGCGCAATACTGTTACTTTTTGTTGATTTGTAATAAGCCATAGCTGCTGTGTGCCCTGTCGGTGTTTGTCAACTCAAAAGTTCCGGCAGCCGCTGTTACAATAAAGAATCCCTGCATGGGCGGTACATATCGCGATCCATCGCCGCTGCCATTATTCCACGAAACGTAGGCCGTGCCATTGTAATAGTGAACTGAGCCCCATGTATCATCCAGCCCACCCCAGTCGATTGAAGATGGATATGGGTTTCCGAGGAGGTTTGCACCATCGTTATTTCCAGCCAATTCTGAATAGGTAACCGCAAAACTTTGGTTACCGGTATTGGGTGTTCCTGTAAAAGTATAGGTTGTTGCCTTTGTTGTTCCCCAAAAACCATATCCCTGAATAGGGTTAAGTTCTGTTGTGAGTTCTGTAATGTCGTCCCAGGTTTGCAGGTAATCGCCGGCAAAGGTATTGGCAGTGGTTACATTGTTGGGTACAGAAATGAGATGCCACTACGCATTATGAATGATGATTCTGTAATTATTGATGAAAGGGTAATCAATAAAATATACCTGATTCGCAATGAAAAGGTTAATAGTAACCTTGCTAAACTTTATGGTGTTGAAACCAGGCGACTGAATGAGCAAGTAAAATGCAATATCGATAGGTTTCCAAAGAATTTTATGTTTCAACTAACTCAAGAAGAGTTTACCGACTTGAAATCGCAAATTGCGACATCAAGTTGGGGTGGCCGAAGGAAGCCTCCTTTTGCTTTTACAGAACATGGCGTGCTAATGTTGTCGAGCGTGTTAACCAGCGATTTGGCTATCAAAGTAAACATCCAAATAATGCGGGTTTACAATAAAGTCCGAAATATGCTTGAGACACACCAGACCTTACTCAATAAATTTGAACAACTGGAAGTTACTATTGCTGATCATGACAATAAAATCATTCAAATGTTAGAATATTTAAAACAGTTAGAAAACATCAGGAATGATGAAGATGATTTCAAAAAACGGAAAAGAATAGGGTATTAAAAAAATGATTCCCGAAATCCCCACCGAAAAGCCCTACGCCCTCAGCATCGACATGGGTGACGCTGATGTGAGTGGGGTGGGGATTGTTTATAGGAAGAATAATGTTTCCAATTTTCGACAGCCTGGATTGTTAGTGTGGCACGCCAGCCTTGAAAATAATGGCAGCCTGTGATAACGATGGTGATTTTGCACCAGGCAAGATTAATGCAGTTTTGCCAACTAATCCCGACTGATTGTTAGCCATTGTTTTTATTCCAATCTTTTCCGCAGTCACTCGTTTGATTTTTTATTCCATGATTCTTTCTATTTTTCTTTTTTTGATCTCTATAATGAACTTCTTTGTTCGCAAATGGGAAACAGTTTTCACTATCAAATAATTGGTTTTTAGTCTGTGCAGAAATATTATTTGCAAAATGGTCAATTAATTTACTTTCTAAACTTTCAATGGTCTCTGTGCCTGTTTCGTTATACTCTGAATAAAAAATGGTCAAATCATTTAATCTCGATAAAGTATTAATCCAATGTCCACCAGCATGGTTTCCATCACACCCAAGTTTTGTCCTATAATATTCACTTACTCGTTTTTTTATAGTTCTTCTTTTATTTGGCCCAGCCTTTCCAATATATAGAATTGTTTCATCTTTAAACCATAACTTGAACAATCTGTCTTCAATATCATTTATTGAAGCATTCTTATTATCAATGATTATGTTTTTTCCTTTATCGTTAATCAATTCAATCCAACGTTGAATTTCCATGGGATCAAAACTTGGAGTTGGCCATGTTACTAACTTATCAGGCTCTTGTGAAATTGATACGAAATAAAATCCACATTTATTTGAATTAATTTTTTCTCCCCATTTCACTTGACCAGATAATTCAAGTTTAAATTCATTAAGTAAGTTTGTTATTGTTGTTGGCATATTTTATTTTACATAGTGACCAAAGATTTGTATTTTGTTTTTATTACTCCATCAATCCGTTTCTTTTTCTTCCTTGTAATCAAGCAATCTACTTTTTATAAAAGAAGGTATCTTCCCTTTTGATTTTAATATTTTAAGGGTTGTGTTTAAACCATTGAGTGTTTTTGAGGCCTCCTGAAAATGCTTTTTCACACAATAAGAATATGTGTTAATGCTGCTTTCCTTTTTTACATTTATGTCCCCATCTTTACCAAAATATCTAGCTGAACTTCCTAATTTGATATGTTTATAGTTGGTAATAATATACCGGTCGTGTTGTCCTCCTTCACCTTGAAATAAAATGAATCCACAAATAGTTTTATGGCCAAAAATCTTTTGAGCTTTTTGTCTTATTGAAGACAATTTATTAATGTCCTTAATTCTAGTGAAAATCAATATACTTTCAATTTGGTATTTATTTTTTATCGAAGTTAACAGGCGAAATAGATTATTCTCAAGGGGAAGTTGTTCATCATCAATGAGGATGTAAAGATCCGAAATAACAATCTCTGTAATTGGTAAGTCGGGTAATATTTGCTCCCAGGACTTTAATAGTTTTAATTCGCTGTATTCATCAACATTTCCATCTTTATCAACACTAAAGTAAGGCTCACTTTTAAATTCTTCGAATACGGTTTCGTAATTATCTTTAAATGCAAGCAGGTACTTAATCTCCTTTTCTAATTTTTCCCTTTGACTTTTATCTTTTACATCAAGAAAAAAAACCTGATAGGGATTATCTGTATCTAATTTTTCTTCGCATTCACTGAATTTACATGGCACGGGATAGATTTTTGTACTACCCCTGTTTTGAAGAAATTGCGATAAAATATTGCACGAATTCAAATTATCTGCGCCATATACCCTAACATTACTTTCACTATTAATAAAACTAAGAAAAACAATAGCGTCTTTTGATTTTTGAAGGTTACCTTTTCTATAAACCTGGTATGCGTTTATGAGAATCTCCTTATCGATATGTGTTAACATGCTAATTCAGTTTTTGGGCATTAAGTATGTCGGCTGTCAGGTTTGCGGTTTCATCATAAAACCCGGTGCCAAATCCCTTTTTAAGTATTCCATCATTTCGCATAGGGATTTTGTAGCATTTTTCCTCTTGGTCATTATCATTAAAGTAGAGGATATCAATTGCATTTGCATCAAAATTATCCCGGGCTACCAACAATTGAAGTTTCTGTATTAGATAAACGCTGTGGGTTTCGATTATGAACCGTATGGGTTGTTTGATACCTTGTTTTTCGCTAATTATTGTTCTATAATATTTGATGCAAAAAATGAAATAGTCAGCCAATCGTGCCTGCCATGAAGGATGCAAAAAAGTTTCCGGCTCTTCGATAAGTATTGTTTTATGAACTACTTGTTCTGAA
>JAOZRY010000486.1 GCA_029939965.1 Bacteroidales bacterium
ACAATGATTGAATGATTAAATGCTTCAATGATTAAATGCTATAATGCTACAATGATTGAATGATTAAATGCTACAATGATTGAATGCTATAATGCGACAATGATTGAATGATTAAATGTTAAATGCCCCAACAATCCGATCCTTTTTCCTTTCCTTTCCTTTCCTTTCCTTTCCTTTCTTTTCTTATCGCATTGTCTCCTTATCGCATTATAGCATTCTCTCCTTGTCTCCTTAAATCCTTATCGCATTGTCTCCTTATCGCATTATAGCATTGTCTCCTTATCGCATTGTTCTTACAGCATTGAATCATGTTTACCTCGAAAAACGAATATAAACCGGTAAATGATCGCTAAATCCACCATAGTAATTGTTTCTTCCGGCTGTTCGGCTTGGTACTTTAATCCCATCTTTTCTTTTATAAAGCATCCACTCTTCTTTTACAATCTCTATATCCTTTGGATTGAGCTTATAATATGTATTACCGTGCAGAATATTACCGGATACAATCATCTGATCAAACAAATCCCAGCTTCTCCAGTAAAGTGTGCCCTCACCATTTTCAAATTTATTTATAGCCAGATTATAAAGTTCATCGGGTTTATCATTATCTGCAATTCTTTTGGCATTCAATGTTTTCATTACATTATCATCGGTAGGGTTGTCGTTTAGATCGCCCATAATTATAATGTTCGCAAAACGGTTTTTGTTAAAAATCGAATCTACTACACTTTTTACTAATTTGGCGGCGGCTCTTCTTTTGGGTTCACTTTTTTCTTTGCCACCCGATCGTGATGGCCAATGATCCACCATAATGTGAAGTGTATCATATTTTCCAACAACACCCTTTACATAAAGCATATCCCGGGTTTTATCATCCTTATCAAAATCAAAACTCAATAAATATGGCCTTGCATAAATCGGAGTGAAATAATTAGACCGATAAAGCAAAGCAACATCAATCCCTCTTTCGTCGGGGCTGTCGAAATGAACGATCCCGTAATTACCATGTTTTAATCTGGTTTTTGTTGTCAGGTCTTTTAATACACCAAGGTTTTCTACCTCGGCCATCCCAACTATTAGTGGCAGATTAATGCTGTCGATAGTTAGAATAACGCGGGCGATATCATTCAGCTTTTTGGTGTATTTTTTTTCATCCCACTCAATGGAACCTTCGGGGGTAAAACCTCCATCACGCACTCCCTCATCATTTTTTGTGTCGAAAAGATTCTCCACATTGTAAAAGGCAATGGTAAAATTTTCCGGAGTGTTATTGTTGCAACCCGGAAGCACGAGTGCTATCGAACCAATTAATACGGAAATTATAAATACGTATTTTGCTTTCATATTGGTAAATTTAATAATTTGATGATTAAATAAATTCAATTTCTACTTTTTTGGTTTTTTCGATTGCAACCACAACATTTGACCGGTTCTGGGGCTTGCACCTTTTTTCATGCGGTTGTTGCTGTATAGTTTGCTAAGTTTAATACCGTAAAGCTGTGATATGGAGTGCATGGTTTCGCCGGGCTTTACGTAATGATGTTTTTCGTTTTTCGACTTGTTCCTCTTTTTTTCGATATACACCATGTCGCCTTCTGTCAGATTATCAGTTTTGCTCAAATCGTTGTACTTCCAAATCTGAAAATTGTAAACATTAAGATCGTTGGCAATTTTATAAAAATCATCTCCTTTACGGGCAAAGATGAATTTTTTACCATTGTTGGTAAAAACTTTTCTGTTGTTGCCCGAAACCGCGAACGCCTCATATTTCCGATTTTCTCCTTCCGGAATTTCGTTGGGGTATTTATTTACTGCCACATAATCATCGCCTATTAAATCGTGCTGGTAAAGTTGATTTTCTTCAATAATTTTTATTAGAAGGTGGGCATATTTTGGATTTGTAGCATAACCGGCTTTTTTTAGTCCGTGTGCCCATCCCTCGTAGTCGGTAATTTCGAGATCAAACAAAGTGGAGTATCTGCCTCTTTGGCTCAGGAAAAATGAGTGGTCTTTGTACGAATCGTATGGATTATTGTATTTTCTGAAACATTCGTTTGGTGCGTCATCGTTCATTCTCATAAATTCGCCCTCCCATCCTTTATGGCACTTTATTCCGAAATGGTTGTTTGCCTCACGAGCCAGCTTGCTGTTGCCGTTGCCCGATTCCAAAATGCCCTGGGCAAGTGTAATACTTGCCGGAATGTTGAATTCTACCATTTCCTGAATTGCAATGTCCTTGTATTTTAATATGTAATCCTCTCTCGACATTTTATTTTTTCCGGAGGTTTGTGAAAAAAGCAGATGTGGTGAGAGTAAGATAATCAGGGAAATGATGGCCTTCAAATTATTTCGTTTTTTATTTGGTATGGGTTTATTTTGGATTTGCATTATGGTAAAATCGCTTTCAAATTTATTTGTACAAATAATGTGTGAATTGGTGTAATATTGTGAATACTGCGAGAAGAAAGTTTATTATTAATTATTTAGTCGATTTTCCGAACCAATATTTTAGCTTTTTTTAAACTTTCGGGCTTTCCGATATCCAGATAGTATGCCGTATTTTTTTCGAAAGCCATAATGTTTTGAGTTTTGGCAAGTTCGAGGTAAACCGGAATAATCGAAAAACTACCTTTTCTTTTTATCATCCCAAATATCTTAGGATCGATAATGTGAATGCCATTGAAGGCCAGCTCCCTGAATTTCGCCATTTTAATTCCGGTATCGATCTTCTCGCCTGTGTTTTTGTTTACCCATCCTCTTAGTAAGTTATTATTGTTAAAAAGCAGATACCTTGTACTTGTTCGTTGCTGAACAAAAAGGGTGGCCAGTGAATTGTTCCGATGCTGATTTTTTATCATTTCTGTAATGTCTAAATTGGTGAGTATATCAGCATTGTGAACAATAAATGGTTTTCCATTATCAAAAAAATGCGCTGCTTTCATTAGCCCACCTCCGGTTTCCAGTAATTGCCCCGATTCGAGGGAGTAAGAGATGTTAATATTAAATTGGTTTTTGGAAGCAATGAAATGTTTAATTTTTTCGGGGAAGTGGTGCAGGTTAATTATTATATCTGTTACTCCGGCACTTACTAAATTGTGGATAACCCTTTCGATCATAGGTATGCCACCCACTTCCACAAGTGCTTTCGGAATTGTTTCTGTTACCGGCTTTAGCCGTGTGCCGAGCCCGGCTGCAAAAATCATCGCTTTCAAAATGGGGTAAAAGTGTTAAGTTATTGGATGTTAGAGTTTAGAGTTTAGATGTTAGAGTTTAGATGTTGGATGTTAGAGTTTAGATGGTTGATATTACATTTCTTCATTAAATAATTCTCTATTTTGAATTTCTACACACACACACAAATAATTAAAACTAATCTTGTTCGCGGTGACGCATTTCTATTTTTACATCATTATAG
>JAOZRY010000487.1 GCA_029939965.1 Bacteroidales bacterium
ATCAGCCCCCACTCACCAGATGCATAACTGTAACATCATCCCCATCATTTATCCATACCTCCGATCGTTGATCTTTCTTTACAACTTTACCATTTAGTTTGGTAACCAATAATTTGAATGTAAAGTTTTTTTCTTTTATCAACTCCTCGAAAGTTAATGTTGATGCTTCGAATGATTCCTGTCGGTTATTTAAAGTAATTCTCATAATTCAATTGATTTTTCGTTTTGTAATAAAATATTTACAGCAGTATTTGCCTGCATGTTGGCCACAATTGCAACACGTGGTGCTAACGGTGGCAATTCATCAGAAACTTCACTTACGCCATCGCCGCAAACATAAAGATTCTTGTTAATTTGCTGTGTCTTTAAATTATTGTTTCGTCCCCATCCGGCCATTCCACTACCCACGATAAGTGGCATATCAGGAAATTCACTGGCAACCGTTTCTATGATCATTTGCTTCATTTCGGCCAAATCAAATGCCTCAATAATTATATCACAATCAGCAAATATTTTAATAATATCCTCAGACCCCAATCTTAGGTCATGTGAAATAATTTTGATTAAAGGGTTGACAAAAGCCAGATTTTCGGCAAGGCAAAAAACTTTTTTCCGGCCAACCTGATTATAAAAATAATACTGTCTGGTAAGGTTAGATGTATCCACCACATCAAAATCGGCAACAATAAGTTTACCTACACCAATACGTGCAAGTGCCACAGCACAATTTGAACCCAAACCACCACACCCGGCTATACCAACAGTTTTTGTTTTTAAAATTTCACTCACCTGAGAAAGCTGCATATTTTTATATATCAAATTGTTTTCAAAAATAGGATTTATTAATCAAAACCTTACAATGCAATCTTTAAGGATTTTAAATAAGCGATGAAACCCCTGCCAATAAAGGCAACAAACGTTATGTTTTAGTATGCATATTGGACTATCTGATTATCAAACTTTTGACCGACTTTGAAAAAAATTATTTTTGTGAAATCGTTTACACTAAAGGAATACAAACATAAAATAAATAAACATGGAAGCTGCAGAACTCAAAAAAACACACAAACTTTTAACAGAGTGGTCGTATAACTGGAAACCTGTCGAAAAGGGCTACACCGACAAAATTCTGTATGTCAACGTTTCAGACAACCGAATTGAAGAAAAAGAAGTTGACCCACTGATGAAAGAAAAATTTATTGGAGGCCGTGGATATGGCCTGAAACTTTTATGGGATGCCACAAAACCTGATACCAAATGGACTGATCCTGAAAATGAGATCAACATTTCTTCGGGGCCAATAGGTGGAATTACCCAGTATTCAGGAACCGGAAAATCAATCTGTGTTTCAATTTCACCCCTAACCAACATTCCCATCGACAGTAACGTAGGTGGTTTCTTTGGCCCGTTTCTTAAATTCTCAGGATTCGATGCTATCGAAATTCAGGGTAAAGCCGAAAAAGATATCATTATTTTTATTGATGGTGTAAACCATAAAATTGAAATTAACGAAGCTCCATACATCGACGTTCAGGATAGCCATGTTTTGGGTGAAGTACTTACCGACATGTATGCTGACAATGACAAGGACAAGAAAAATATTGGTATTGTTTCGTCAGGAGCGGCGGCAGATAATTCACTTATTGGTATGCTGAATTTTACTTTTTATGATCCAAAACGTAAACTTGTACGACTTAAGCAAGCCGGACGTGGTGGTATTGGCAGTGTTTTTAGAGATAAAAAGATAAAGGCCATTGTTTGTAAAATTCCGGGAGTTAAAGGTAACCTGAACAATGTGGTAGATTTGAAAGCCATCATGGAAAGAGGTAAACGTTTTAACAAAGAGATGCGCGATCTTGACGATTCGCAAGCCGAAATGCGTACTAAAGGTACAGCTCACCTGGTAAACATAATGAACGATTATGACCTTTTGCCTGTTAACAATTATAAGTTTGGCTCACATCCTGATGCAGATAATATTCACGGTGAGGTATGGAAATCGAAATTTACACAGGGCATTCCTGATGGTTGCTGGATTGGTTGTAACATGGCTTGCGCAAAAGGTGTGGATGAGTTTGAAATAAAATCGGGTCCCTACAAAGGGCAACAAGTAATAGTTGATGGCCCTGAATATGAAAACGCCGGTGGACTGGGTTCCAACTGTGGGATTTTTGATCCTGACTATATTATCGAATCAAACTTCTATTGCGATACCTATGGTATTTGTACCATCACCTGGGGAACACTTATGGCATTTATTATGGAATGTTACGAAAACGGCATCCTGAATAAAGAGAGAACTGGTGGACTGGAACTTAACTTTGGCAATGCCGAAGCAGCAATGGAACTGTTGCACCAGCTTGCACGTGGCGAAGGCTTTGGTGTTACAGCCGGATTAGGTGTACACAAAATGAAAAAACTCTTTGCAGAAAAAGGCTGGGGCGATGCTCAATTCCTCCAGGATATAGGGATGGAAGTAAAAGGTTTGGAATACTCCGAATATGTTTCTAAAGAATCGTTGGCACAGCAAGGTGGATTTGCTTTAACCAACAAAGGCCCTCAGCACGATGAAGCATGGCTGATATTTATGGATATGGTAAACAACCAAATTCCTACTTTTATAGATAAAGCCGAAGCCTTACACTATTTCCCCATGTTTCGTACATGGTTTGGTTTGGTTGGCCTATGTAAATTACCATGGAACGATGTGGAACCCGTAAATAATGCCGAAGCTGACGAACCGGCCAAAGTCCCTGAGCATGTTGATAATTATGTTACTATCTACAAATCGGTAACAGGCAAGGATTTCGATAAAGAGGAAATGATTCGTATGTCGGAACGTGTATATAACTTCCAGCGCATTTTTAATCTCCGTCGTGGATACGGAACCCGTAAATATGATGCACAACCTTATCGCGCTGCCGGCCCCGTTACTGCCGAAGAATACAAATCGCGCGAAGAACGCTATGACAAGCAGTTGAAGGAAATTGTTGGTTTTGATCCGGAAGGAAAATCAACCGAAGAAAAAATGGCTGCTACACGAGCATATCGCGAAGATCAATACGAACAATTGATTGATGCGGTTTACAAGCGTCGTGGCTGGACTAACAATGGTGTTCCAAAAATTGAGCACTTAAAAGATTTAGGTATGGATTTACCCGAATTGATCGAAGTAGTGAAAGATCATCAGGAATAAGAACTTATTGTATTTATATAATTGAGCCGTTCATAATTTTGTTCGGCTCTTTTTTTTTCGGATAATTACGATTAGCTTGATTCTAAACCATGAGAGTTCTTTTTGAGCTAATGGATTGTAATGAAATAACTTAAATAAGCCAGAAAAGAGTTTTATTGAAGTATAAATTATTTACTGATTTTGAAGTTGTTTTTTTTGGGCGGCTAC
>JAOZRY010000488.1 GCA_029939965.1 Bacteroidales bacterium
CTTATTTTTCTTTTGCAATAATTTCAAATACATCCCCAAACTCTCTACATGATTGTGAAGATAATGTTTGGTAAAAATTTGATGGGGTAGTAGATTTACTTCCAATGGTATCGCTACTGTAATTATCTACAATTGCAAACTGATTTATTGAATCAGGAAAAGTAAACTGACTTCCATTTTGCCATGTAACGTATGAATTACTTCCAGCAACATGGGCTCTTATACTTGTATTGCCGAGGGCATGATAATAACCAATTGGCAGCGGATCGGAGCTTTGGTAAATAAAAATATTTTCTAAAACTTCAAATTGTGTTCCGGGATTAATGTACAGAGGATTTAGTACCTGAAAATTGTTTATGATGGATAGATGAAAATATGTTTTTGAAATATCCAGAAAAAAGCGTGGTATCTCCTGATTAATTAGTGATGCAGAACCATTCCATTCCATCATCAGGCCAAGTTGTGTGCTGTCGGTATATCTTCCGGAGGTTTGGGCATAATATGAAACAAAATCAGGAGGAGTAAAAAATCCATATTGCACACTATCGTTTTTTCCAATTTTTCGGGAGTACAGCGTTTGTGTATTTAAGTTTTCCAGTGTGTCGATATCTATTATAATATTGGTAAAAACCGGGTTGATAAAAGTTACGATGTACATATCTACCATCATATAAACATCAATTGTGTAATCGCCTCCGTTGGTGTTAATAAATATTTTCCCGAAATAATTCTTCTGCTCAAAACCTGCGCGGGTAACTTTGCAGGTAATTTCAATTTCGTCTCTGCCGGCTACTTCACCAATTGGGTTGTAAACCTCAAGCCAGTCTGTTTGTTCATCCACCTGAAAATGTAATGCTTTTTGACCTGTGTTTTTAATAGTAAATCCGTTGTAGATTCTATTGTTACCATAGTTGAGATTAATCTTTTCCACAATTGCAAATGCATCGGTATCTTCAAGATTTTTCTTGCATGAAGGAAGTAATATTATTACTGTAGTTGCCAAAATAATTAATATGCCTACAAATGGAAATTTCATATACATTTGAAATGTTTTTGGCTATAAAAATACTGTTTATCTAATAATATCTGTAGGATTATTTATCCACCCCAGATTTTTCGTAATGGGCCACCACCTTCAATAATCAGGTAATTTATGTCTTTATCAGGATATAAAATCCATGGAATGGCTTTTTTAAGGCGTACTTTGTTGCCAAAGTTTTGTGATCGATACCAAACAAGTTTGCCTGCTGAATTGTACATTGCAAAACCTGTTTTTACTCCCAAATCTACCGAAAAAAGAAATTCCATGAATGTTAGAAGATTGATGATAGATGATAGATGATTGATGATTGATGATTGATGATTGATGATAGATGTTAGATGTCTGATGTTAGATGTTTGATGTCTGATGTTAGATATTCAGTAATCAACACTCAATATTCGTTATTCAATATTCATTTTCCTTCTTTCCTCTATTAGCTTTGCGATTGGTTTATGTGGGAGAGAGAATAATTAATGGCAGTCCTAAAAAAACCAAGCAAAACAATAAATGGATTGTTACATCCGGTTAAACGAATTTTTTAATTCACGGTTTTTGCCCGTTCAAATGGTTTTTTCCGATCGAATAAATAGCGGAATGTAATGTGAGTTTTGTAAATTTTGGCACCAATTTGTTCTGCTACTTTCATCATCGATGGATTAAAATCGCCAATCCAGTTCAATTGTAAATCGTTATAATGGAAATTAGTGTTGATAACAATTTTCTCAAATGCTTTAATCAATCCGGCTTCCAGTCCTTTTCCCTGATGCTCGGGGACAACACCGAAAATCCTTCCGATAATACGAGTACACGTTTTTCGGTATCGCAAATTATAAATCAAACGGAGCTTATTTAGGTAATTAAATTTCCCTTTAAACTTGCGAATGATCTGGTACAAATCGGGCATCATTATAAAAAACGCTATTGGCTCCTTTTTATAATATGCATAGTGTACCAGCCGTGTATCCATAATGGGTTTCATTTTTTTGAGCAAAGCCAGGGCATGTAGTTTACTTATTTTTTTTACCCCCGGAAAGCTTGCCCATGCTTTATTGAAAATGATCATAAAATCTTCTGCAAATTTGTCGTTGTTTTTCCAGGTAATTGTTTCAAAGGTATAATCAGGATTTCTGGCTAATCGTTCAGCTTTTTTCTGTATCACAGGATCCAAACCTCCCGGACTGAAATCGCGGCCATAAGTGAATTGATTAAAATAATTTTGAAATCCATATCTCTCAAAAAGCTGATGATAATATGGGAAATTATAAGGCATATTGTAAACGGGTTGTGTAAACCCATCGGTCAGGCATCCCCAAAAGTTGTCGCGGTCACCAAAATTAACCGGCCCGTCCATGGCTTCCATACCTTTGTCTTTCAACCAATTTTTACACGAATTAAACAAAGCATCAGCCGCTTCCTGATTTTCTATGCAATCAAAAAATCCTAAAGCACCTGTGGGCTGATTGTTTTTGCGAGCAATTTTTTCGTTGTAAAATGCCGCAATTCTACCAATGGTTTTATTTTCTGTATCTTTTAGTAGCCATCTAATGGCATCGCCATGCCTGAAATTTTTATTTTTAGATGCATCAAAAATGGCCTCAATATCTTCGTCTAATGGCCTTATCCAATTTTTATCAGACTTGTAAAGTTTTGACGGAAATGCTAAAAACTCTTTAACGTGCTGATTGTCCTTTACTTCGATTAGTTTGTGTTGCTCTTTCACTGCTATATTTACTGATGGAAAAAGCGAAATTAGAAAAAATTATTTCTTTTGGATACAATGAGCTACGAAATATTTCGTAATTAACTACGAAATGTTTCGTAATAAGATTAAGTTTATGGGTAACCCGAAAATTAAACCAACAGAATCGGAACTTGAAATTCTTCAGGTTTTATGGAAAAATGAATCCTCAACGGTACGAACGGTTAATGATGAAATGAACCAAAAACGGGAGGTGGGTTACACCACCACATTAAAATTGATGCAGATTATGCAGGAAAAAGGTTTGTTGTCGCGAACTAAAGAGGGTAGGGGGCATCTGTATCATCCACTGGTTAAGAAAAACGAAGCCCAAAAACAGATGCTTGATAAACTGGTGAACGGAATATTTGGTGGCTCGGCAAGCAACCTTGTAATGCAGGCATTGGGTAACAGTAAAACTTCGGCCAGGGAGTTGGAACAAATTAAAAACTACATCGAAGAACTTGAAGGAGGAAAATTATGAATTTGGTATCACAACTTTTTTCGGATCAAATAACCTACACGAGAAGTTTCTGAAGATATATCATAAAATTATGGATGAGCCTTTGGGTGATAATAAATCGTATGCTTTGAATTACGTGTTTTAA
>JAOZRY010000489.1 GCA_029939965.1 Bacteroidales bacterium
GAAATAACCATCGAATAACGGGCACTTTTTATCAACTGGTTAATACTATTTTTTTTGTTCTATTGCGAATTTAGTGGAACTAACAAAAATGATTCAATGGTTCAATGATAAAATGATTCAATGATTTAATGCTAAAATGATTCAATGATAAAATGCTAAAATGATTCAATGATTCCCTCCTTATCGCATTGTTTCCTTGTCGCATTGTCGCATTGTTTCCTTGTCTCCTTGTTGCATTTCATCATTATTAACAAACCAGAACAACAGAATCATTATTTACCAATAAATGGTAGTAAAACCTTTTTTTAAACAGATTTTATTTCCATAATGCGTTCCTCAAATTCATTATTTGGAATCAACGACCGTTTCTTAATCCGGTTTTTGTATGAATATATTGTATTGATAGAAAAGTTGAGGATTTTAGCAATTTTTTCATTTTCGGTAATATCCATTCTGATTAATGCAAAAATCCGGAGGTCGGTATTCATGGCTCCATCGTTAGTAAGATGAACTCTGTCTTTTTCATCAAACAATGAATTGAATCCTTCCACAAAATCGGGAAAGATACTGAGGAATATTTTATCGAAATTCTGAAACAATTGCTCTCGTTCTTTATTAATCACCAGCTTTTTTAAGGATTGATTAATATTGCTATAGCGCTTGTTTTCGAGATTCCGGCTGATGTTTTCTTTTAAATGCTCCAGTTTATCCACATAATTTGTGCTGATATTAAAATAATAAGCAATGTATTCCTCTTTTATTTTATTGGCCTCCTTTAGGGTTTCGTTCAACAATTGCAAATTATTATTGGTAACAAGTATTGTTTCCCTGGCTCCTTTCAACTTTGTGAGCTGCTTAAAAATTACAACAAGCGAAAAGATTATTAAAGCAATTAACACAGCAAGAAAAATTACATAACTCTCCAGTTGTTTTTTCTGCTTTTCGATTAGCCCCAACTTTTCACCCTCGATAAGTGGCAGCACCCCTGAAATTTGAAATGAACGTTGCCGGGCTCCATAAAACCTGGCATCATCATCAGCAATCAAAATATACTTGTGTGCACTTTTAATGTAACCCAAATAATATAAAACATTAGCAAGATTGCGCAATGCAATGGTTTCGGTAACAACAGATGTAATATCGTTTACGGCAGAACTGGCAAAATTTGCTATAGCTTCAAGTGTATCACCGGCACTCAGCTTGCAATGTGCCATACTTGCATATATCATTGCTTTTTGGTGCAACGAAACATCAAAATCAGTAAGCACCTTATGGTAATAGAAATAGGCACTATCCAACTTATTAATTTTCAGGTTCAATAAGGCTGTAGATGCCCATTTCTGGTAACCAAGCGGATTAGCATATTTTATTGCCAGCCTTGTAAATGCATTTCCTTTTGCATTGTAAATGGGCGCAAAGTAAGTATCGCTTGCATATTCCGACATATCATAATATGCTCTTCCCATTAAATCAAAATATTCTACCTTTCTGATAGCAGTCAATTTGTCGGGATTTATGGTTTGGAGAGTATCCAAAGCCTCGGCAAACATACCGGACGACAACAAAACAAAACTCATCTTCATTCGCGCATAAGCAATCATTTCGGGATTCTCGCTTTTATAGGCGAGTTCCTGAAGTTTATAGGCATAATGAAATGCGGAATCGTAAATAAAGGAGCCGTACTCATCAAACAATTTAAGATAAATCCCAAACACCATATCCTCATTTTCTCTGTCAGTATTAATTAATTCAATTTTTATCTTCTCAATAATTTTCTTCTTGTTTTTTAATAATTTATCCTTTTGATCAATAACAATATCGAGTTCCCGAAGAATACTATCGATGGCCGGCTGAGAATATGCCGATGAAACTGAGGATAATAAGAATAGAAATATGATGAATGATCGCATTATTAATACTTTCATTAAAACTTAATTTGTAGTTAAATTATGGATTTTTTTTATTCAAACAAAAATAATAAAAAAACACTTGGTCAATTCAAAAAACAATCTTTCCTTTGACCGACCGTTCAACCATAATTATTATGCCCAGGACACCAGAACAATTTCAGGAAATAAGAGAAGCGAAAAAGCAGTTGATCATGGATGCCGCTCTTGAGCTTTTTGCAACAAAAGGATTTTACGGAACTTCGATCAGTACTATCGCAAAAAGTGTCGGGATTTCTAAAGGATTACTGTACAACTACTTTTCGGGTAAAGAAGAGTTGGTAATAGAAGTTATGAAATCAGGCTTTCGGAATTTGATGTTATCTTTTGATACAGATCATAATAAGATACTTACAAAGAAAGAATTAAAGTTTTTTGTTGTTGAGATAATGAAAGTGGTAATTAAAAATTCGCGCTTTTGGAGGTTATACTTTTCTGTAATCTCACAGCCCATAGTAAACAAAGTTGCTTTTGGCGAAATAATGGAAATTGCCTTGCCTTTCTTTAAAGCTTTGGGTGATTATTTTACAAGAATGGGATATACAAACCCTGAAGCCGAGGCACGCTTTTTTACAGCTTTAATAGATGGTGTTACGCTAAATTATGTATTCGATCCCGAATTATTTCCTATCGAAAAGATTACCGAAAGGATTCTTGAGATATACAATCTAAAAGACTTGTAATGATCAAAATATTTTAATTCACAATCAAAAACAAATCATCTTATAATGAAAAAAATCACATTATTACTTTTAATCATCTTCAGCACTTTTGGCCTGATGGCACAGGACGCAACAGAAATTGTAGAAAAAGCAAACAACCTCACACTTGGAAAAACAAGCCAGGGAGAAATGACAATGACCATCGAACGCCCCACATGGACACGAACTGTAACAATGAAATCGTGGTCGGAGGGAAACGATAATTATTTGATTCTTGTAACTGCGCCTGCACGCGACAAAGGGCAAGTATTCTTAAAGCACAACAACGACATGTGGAACTGGATGCCTGCAATAAGCCGCATGATAAAACTACCACCCTCAATGATGAGCCAATCGTGGATGGGTTCCGACTTTACCAACGATGATCTTGTAAAAATGAATTCGATTGTGGATGAATACACACACACAATTTTGGGAGAAGAAAAAACGAGCAACATCGATTGTTACAAGATTGAGCTAATTCCCAAAGAAGATGCCGCAGTTGTTTGGGGCAAAATTATCCTTTGGGTAGCCAAAGATGAATATTTCACAATGAAAGCAGAATATTTTGATGAAGACATGAAATTGGTTAATACTCAAATTTCAAGTCAGGTAACTGAGTTTAACGATCGTAAAATTCCGGCACATCTCGAAATGATACCTGCCGACAAGGAGGGGCACAAAACCATTCTCGATATGAAGAATATGAAGTTCAACGAAAACATTCCCGAAAGTTTCTT
>JAOZRY010000490.1 GCA_029939965.1 Bacteroidales bacterium
GAAAGCTATGATCCAATGGATTGGTATCTTCCCGAATATCGTGTTGAAGGAAAAGTATATGAAACAATACCCGTACCTCCATACCCTGAAATGCAATAAAAGAGAATTGAAGTTTTTTATAAAGCCTGATCAAATTACGATCAGGCTTTTTTGTTTTATCAGAATCAGGTTTTCTGTTCATGCATTTAAAAAAAAAGACACTAAAGCCAGCCTGTTAACCAATTTTGGTTTCCACTTGCTGTTTCAATCACAAATCACAAATCATAAATCGTAAATCATAAATCATAAATAATAAATTGAATCAGTTCCTTTTCTTAATTTTACGCCTAAATTTATTGATTATGAAAATTCTGCCTGTCGCTCATATTCGCGAAGCTGATGCTTACACCATTAAGCATGAACCTATAATATCAACCAATCTCATGGAGCGTGCTGCCACACAATGCTTTAAATGGATTAAAAAGCATACAGATAAATCACACCGAATCAAGATTTTTTGTGGCCCGGGAAATAATGGCGGCGATGGACTTGTAATTGCAAGGTTGCTTTCGGATAAAGAGTATGATGTAAATGTTTTTATTGTGAGATTTACTGAAAATGACTCTGATGATTTTACTATCAATTTAAAGCGATTAGAGGAACTTGAATCTTTAAATATTATCGAAATAAGAGAAGGGGATAAATTTCCGGAAATTTCAATAAATGATATGGTTCTGGATTCAATCTTCGGCTCGGGGTTGAGTAGGCCTGTTGGCGGATTTACAGGTGATTTGATAAATCATATT
Source organism: Bacteroidales bacterium (assembly GCA_029939965.1). Classification (GTDB taxonomy): domain Bacteria; phylum Bacteroidota; class Bacteroidia; order Bacteroidales; family 4484-276; genus SABY01. Next base: position 786 of record JAOZRY010000490.1, read on the forward strand.
AACCAAAGTGGAGCAATTACCATAGCGATAGACGTACCCTCTGGGCTGTTTAGCGATGAAAATTCAACCGATAAGGGTGGCACTATTATCGAGGCTGACTATACCCTCTCATTTCAATTTCCAAAATATGCTTTCCTGTTTCCCGAAAACGACAAATATGTTGGCGAATGGCACATCTTGCCCATTGGTTTGATGCCTGAGTTTACTGATAAGTTGGAAGTGAGTAATTATTTTGTGGGAAAATGGGATGCTGTTCAGCTATTAAAGTTACGGAATAAATTTGATCATAAAGGAACGTTTGGCCATGCTTTGTTGATTGCCGGAGGATATGGTAAAATGGGTGCCGCATTATTAGCTGCAAAGGCGGTATTACGATCGGGTGCCGGATTAGTTACGGCTCATGTGCCAAAAACAGGATATGCTATTATCCAAACTTCGTTGCCTGAATGCATGGTAAGTATTGATGTTAATGATGAAGTATTTGGCAAGCCTCCTGAGTTAGGGGTGTACAGTGCCATTGGAGTAGGTCCGGGGATTGGAACACACAAAACTACTCAGAATGCCCTGAAGTTGCTTATCCAAAATTCATCGAAGCCACTGCTGTTCGATGCGGATGCAATTAATATTCTGGGAGAAAATAAAACCTGGATTTCATTCGTACGGTCAGGAAGTGTTTTTACTCCACATCCTAAAGAGTTTGAGCGATTGGCAGGAAAAAGTTCTGATAACTTTGAACGGAATACACTACAGCGCGAGTTTTCGATCAGGCATAAAGTTTATGTTGTTTTGAAGGGAGCTCATACTTGCATTTCCACGCCGGATGGAGAGTGTTTTTTTAATTCAACCGGAAACCCGGGAATGGCAACAGGAGGTAGTGGTGATGTGTTGACAGGAATAATTCTTGGTTTGTTGGCCCAAAATTACCATCCACAGGAAGCTTGCATTCTTGGTGTTTATTTGCATGGATTAGCCGGCGATATAGCTGCTAAGCAAAAAAGCCAACAAGCAATGATTGCGGGCGACATTACCGAGGGTTTGGTAAGGGCGATAAAAAAGATACGATAAATTTCGGGCAAAGTAATTTACACACTTATGTCCGAATCGAATGTTATCGCTTAAAAAAAACCATTAACTCACGGGTGCATAAAGTTGCGCTGTGAATTAATGGTTTTTTTTTTGACATCTAATAGTTAATGGCTATCCCGAAATTTTTATTCTACCAACTCAAAGGTTTTTCCATCACTAACAAAAGTCCAGTTTTCAGTTTGTTCGTTCCATGAAAATTCTCCTGCTTCACCACTATTTTCACCAGCAAGTTTTTCCACATTTACTTTGTTTTGCTCTATGCTTATTTTATATGTGTCATCACCTTTCTGAACTATTTGTGTTTCTTTTTCATCACCATTCATGGATAGAGGGTTTCCACCAGTCCAGAATTCAATGGAATTTAAAACAATCCCGTCGGCCAACAATATAACTGCATAAACCGGAATGATTACACAGGCAGCAAAAACCAGTTCAGAACCCCATTTTCCGCCAACTTCGGTTTGATTCCAGTTGTAAAGATTTTTGGTAAGCTGAAATGATCCGATACATCCTTGTTGCGATAGAGTAAGAAACAAGAATACAAGTGCTAAGAATACTGATTTAATTTTTCTCATAGTTTTAGTTTTGATTTGGTTTAACATAATAATTTATGAATTTTAATTTTTCTGGTTGTTATTTTTTTTTGCAGGTAATTTTCCTGATTCGATGAGTTTTTTGCGTACAAAACGCAAATTACGTTTTAATGGTTTGTTTCGTTTTTTCTTCGGAATTTTTCGGAGGTATTTGTAAGCATTTTCGTAATCCTCTAATTGAATGTAGCAGGCAGAGAGGTTTACCAAAGCTTCAAAATACTCGGGCAAGATAACCAATGCCTCTATAAAAATGTCTCTGGCATTTTCATACTCATTCAATTGAAAATATGTTCGTCCTAAATTATTGAGAACTGCAATGCGTGTTGGATGTGCAATTCGGGCTTCCTGATACGCCAGGTTGGCTTGTTCTATCTGATTCAAATTGGCATGCGAAAGCCCTCTGTACCAAGCTACAGGCATGGCTTCGCTGTCGATTGTTCTAAATGTGGCCGGAATTGTTTCCGATAAATCAAGCATTTGCTTCCATTGTCCTCTTTCTTGTAATACCCTTGCTTTTTTTATTTTGGCTTCCATTTCCAAAACTGAGATGGAATATACAATTGAATAACCTAAAATAAGGATTATCGGGATTGGTAAAAATTTTGTGTAAATGGTTTTTTGTGCATTTCCATATTTTTCGTGATACAGGGTTATTGCAGCACCGAGAATTATGGCGAGGTAAATTTGATGATTCATCCGCTCAAGCGGAAATGTAAAAAATGAAACTGACAAATAACTAATCAATCCTCCCAGCATAAAAAGTGCAAACACCTTTTTTTCCTGATCAATGGATGAAAAGAAGATTTTTATCAGGTAGAAACCAGCAAGGAGAAAAATTCCGATAAATGATAAAAATCCAAATATGCCTTTTTCCGAGAAAACCCACAGGTAGTCGTTGTGTGGCCT
>JAOZRY010000491.1 GCA_029939965.1 Bacteroidales bacterium
ATATTGTGCATTGCATTTACAACAATAGCGATAAAGTGGTGAGGGTTTTGGTTGTGAAAGCCCCACGGCCAACAACAGCCACAAAAGTTTTGTAACCCTTAATCAGGTCAAAATTCTCAAAGGCTTATTGAAGCCTTTTTTTAGAAATTAAAAAATAGTGAATACTAACTAATATATAAGATGGAAAAGATTTTAAACAAACTGTTAAATTATTCGTGGTATAGTACCATAGTAATTGTGGCCATTACTGTTGCCTTCATCATGTTGATGAAAGAAAACACTAAAATGGAAACCAACCTCGACAAATATATGCCCCACGACCACCCGGCATTTATTTACAGCGATCTGGCAGAAGAATGGTTTAATATTCAGGATGGGATAATTATCGCCATCGAGAATAAAAATGGCGTTTTCAACGCCGAAACCCTCGACACTCTTAAACAACTAACGAAGCGTTTCCAGAAGTTTGAGGAAATTGAAAAAAATGATGTCACCTCGCTTTACACTGCCGACAATATTGTTGGCACTGAGGATGGGATGGATGTAAAAAACTTCTTTAAACGTGTTCCAAAATCAGCTGAAAAACTACAGAAATTAAAAGAGAATGTAGAAAACAATGAGATGATTTTTGGCAGGTTGGTTTCTACCGATGGAACTGTAACAGTAATAATTGCCGAGATAAAAGACGATGTGTTTACCCAGGAATTTTATGAGGAAATACTTAAGGTGGCAAAAGCATCCGAAACGGATGAAATTAAAATTCATGTAGCAGGCCGCCCGATTGTTGAAGGTACAATGGCCCTGCTTGGCCCTGCCGACATGAAAAGGATGGTTCCTATTGTCTTGCTGGTAATTTTTCTGGTACTGTTTATCACATTGCGTAGTTTTAAAGGAACCCTGATTACACTGGGGGTTGTGTTCTTTTCCACAATCTGGGCATTTGGCCTGATGGCGGCAGTGGACATTCCAATTTACGCAGTCTCCACCATGATCCCGGTAATGCTCATTGCAATTGGGGTGGCCGATGGCATCCACCTTTACAGCCATTTGCACACCTTTGTCGACCATAACCCGGAAGCTTCGAAAAGGGAAGCGGTTAAGGATATGCTAAAACACATGTGGAAACCGGTTGTAATGACTTCGGTAACTACCGCAGTTGGTTTTATCTCGCTGCTCACTTCGCAGGTTTATCCTGTAAAATACTTTGGTGTTTTCACCGCCTTCGGCGTGATGATGGCAATGGTATTTTCATTAGTCTTCCTTCCCGCCGGAATTATGATTTTCGGTTTGCCTAAGGCGAAGAAAATCAACAAAGAAGATGACAAAGAGGGACATTCGCATTCGAAACTGGCCAACAATTTTGCCGCATGGACAGTGAAGCATAAAAATGTTTCAATAATCGGGACAGCATTAATTATTGTACTTTCGGTTATTGGCATGCAGGGAATGTGGATTAATTCAAGTTTCCTTGACAAGTTTGAAAATGATAGCGAAATTGTTCAAACCGACAAATTTATTAACGAGCATTTTGGTGGAACAAGTTCGCTCAACCTTATACTTGATGCAAAAGGGAAAAAAGACACTTTCAAAGAGCCTGAAGTATTAAGATTGGTTGATAAAATGCAAAAGGATGTTGATGGCCAGTTGCAGGTTGTTGGTAACACATTTTCCCTGGCCGATTACATCAACCGGATGAACAAGGTAATGAATGCCGATAACGAAGCATTTAATACAATCCCTGACAATAAGAATATGATTGCCCAATACCTTTTGCTTTACGAAATGTCGGGTAACCCGGAAAATCTCAATAAAGTTGTGGATTACGACTACGAAAAACTGAATATCACCTTCCAGTTGAAAAGTGATAATTCAAAGGCAATTAACTCGGCTCTCGATGTAATTCACACCTACGAAGAGGATTTCAAAAAAATGGGCATTACCTTAAACTATGCAGGTAGCGGTTACAAAGGGCTGGTTTTTACCGATTTGATTCTTGAAGGTCAAATCATGAGCCTCATTTTATCGCTAATTATAATTGTTGTATTGCTTTCATTTATGTTTAAAAACATAAAAATTGGGCTTATCGGTTCTGTACCAATTATAATCACAGCGCTTATCAGCTTCGGAATAATGGGCTTTTTGGGTATTCCTTTGAGTACTACCACTGCCCTGCTGTCGAGTATCGCAATTGGGATCGGGATTGATTATGCGGTGCATTTCCTGGAGCAATATAGGCATAATGCATCTAATACCAACGACAAACTTGTTGCTGCCCAAAAAACTATGGCTCATTCGGGCAAGGCAATTATTTATAATGCCATAGTGGTAATAGCGGGATTTTTAGTGCTTCTGTTCTCGGTGTTCCCACCAAACCGCGAACTTGGTGCACTGGTGTCGCTAAATATGTTTACAAGTTTAGCAGGAACCCTGACAATTATGTTGGTGCTGCTGTATATGTCGAATGTTTATTTTAAGAAAAGGGGTTAATTAAATAATTAATAAGATGAAAACACTAAAAATGACAACAGTAATTGTTGCTTTGATAATAGCAACAGGATTTACCAGCCGACTGGTAGCACAAGAACTAAACGGCAGGGAAATAGTAGAGAAAGTTTACAACCTCCCAACCGGTGATGATCAAACTTCCAATCTCACAATGACACTAATAAATAAAAGTGGCAAACAACGTATCAGAAAAATTAAGCAATTCACCAAAGACCTGGGCGATGTTGAAAAAAGTATTATGTTTTTCCAGTCGCCTGCCGATGTTAAAAATACTTCATTCATGAGTTGGACTTATGACGATGAAAGCAAGAGCGACGACCAATGGATTTACCTGCCTGCACTAAAAAAGGTAAAAAGGATTTCGAGCGATAGCAAAAACGATTATTTCATGGGCTCCGATTTCACCTACGACGACCTGGGCGACCGTAAATTGGATGACGACACTCACGAACTTGTTGGGGAGGAAACTATTGATGGCGTTGATTATTATGTTGTTGAGAGTACCCCAAAGGATGAAGAATATATGTACTCCAAAACTAAGACCTGGATTCGCAAAGACAACTTCATAGGTTTGAAAAAGGAATTTTATGATGAGGATGAAGACTTACTGAAAATACTAAAGATAAAGAAGTTTGAAGAAATCTCAGGTTTTTTGGTAATCACAAGTTCAGAGATGGAAAATGTACAAAAGAACCACCGTACTACCATGATACTCAATAATGTTGAAATCAACACAAGTATTCCTACTTCTAAATTCTCTGAGAGGATGATGATGAGGGGGATGTAGGGGGTGACGATTTATGATTTACGATTTATGATTTACGATTTATGATTTACGATTTATGATTTACGATTTA
>JAOZRY010000492.1 GCA_029939965.1 Bacteroidales bacterium
TTTTACAAAACCGCCAATATTGGCACCGGTTACATAGTCAACAGTTCCATCTTCTCTCTTACCATATTTCACACAGTTAGCATGGATATCTTTCATAATCTGGAGTAATCTTGAATCCACCTCTTCGCGTGTCCATGAGAGACGCAGTGAATTTTGCGACATTTCAAGTCCTGATACAGCAACACCACCGGCGTTTGCAGCCTTTCCGGGACCGTAAAGAATGCCAGCACCCTGATAAACAGCAATAGCTTCGGGGGTTGAGGGCATGTTTGCACCTTCGGAAACCACATAACAACCATTGGCAACCAATGCTTTTGCTTCGTCTTCATTCACTTCGTTTTGGGTAGCGTTTGGCATAGCTACATCACATTTAACACCCCAAGGTCTCATGCCTTCATGGTATTCGCAATTAAATTTTTCAGCATATTCTTTAATACGACCACGCTTAACATTTTTCAACCACATAACCCATTTCAGTTTTTCTGCATCAATACCGGCGGGGTCGTGGATGAATCCGCTGGAGTCGGAGAGTGTAACTACCTTACCACCCAAATCAGTAACTTTTTCGCAAGCATATTGTGCAACGTTCCCTGAGCCTGAGATAGCAACAGTTTTTCCCTTTAAGTTTTCGCCACGTGTTTTCAACATTTCTTCAGCAAAATAAGTAGCACCATATCCTGTAGCTTCCGGACGAATGAGTGAACCACCCCAACCAAGTCCTTTACCTGTTAAAACACCGGTAAATTCGTTTCTTAGCCTTTTGTACTGGCCAAAAAGGAATCCGATTTCACGGCCACCAACACCAATATCACCAGCCGGTACGTCTGTGTCTGGCCCGATATGCCTCGAAAGTTCTGTCATTAAGCTCTGGCAAAACTTCATTACTTCGTTGTCTGATTTCCCTTTAGGATCGAAATCAGAACCACCTTTACCACCACCCATAGGTAATGTAGTGAGCGAATTTTTTAATACCTGTTCGAAAGCCAGGAATTTCAGGATACCGAGGTTTACAGTCGGGTGGAAACGCATACCACCTTTGTAAGGACCAATGGCACTATTCATTTCAATACGGAAAGCTTTGTTAATTTGTACTTCACCACTATCATCGAGCCATGGAACACGGAAAAGAATAACTCTTTCGGGTTCAACCATTCTTTCAAGAACTTTAGCTTCTTTATACTGCGGATTCTCTTCGATGTAAGGAATCAGAGTTTCTACAACTTCGTGAACTGCCTGGTGAAATTCTACTTCACTTGGGTTTTTGGCAATTACTTTTGCCATAAAATCATTAATTTCCTGATCAAATACGTTTGACATAATTTTTAGTTTTGTTTATTTAAATAATAACGTTTTAAATTCTCGCTTCAATAATAAATGTTTTCTGTTAATTGAATAACAAAATGCGTGAATTTTTAGCCGAATAATTATTAATTTCCGTAAATCACGCAAAGAAGTTGTGAGAAATTCGGAGAGAAAAACAGGAAAGGGGGGAGGGCAAGAAAATGTTACGAAGATATTGAAACAGTGAAATTATTCCTGACCAGTTTTTAAAATAAAAATTGATTTCCGTGCAAACGCTGAAAGATAAATTCCACGAATAATTAGAAAACACGAAAACGCCAGCCACAATCCATGATTCCCGAGTGATGTTATGGTTGAGTAATAAATACAAAGAAAAATAACCAATGCTACAAGTATCGAATTTCGCAAATGACCTGAAATAGTAGCACCGATATAAATACCATCCCAAATAAAAGCCACAAAAGAAATGAGTGGAATTATTACTATCCAGGGAAGATATGGCAGTGCGCCATTGATAATTTCAGTATTACTTGTCATCAGTTGCAAAACAATTTTCCCACCAAAAATATTAATAACCGTAAACACCAAACTTACTCCCAGCGACCATACAAAAATTAATTTTACTGAACGCAATAAATTTGACTTGTCGCCGGCACCAATAAACCTACCCGCCAATGCTTCGCCAGCATTGGCAAATCCATCTATAAAATAGGAGAAGAAAATAAAAAACTGAAATAGTATGGTATTAATTGCCAAAATAGTATCATTGGTTTCAGCTGATTTGGCAGTGAAAAAAGAAATTGTAAAAATTAAGGCCAGGGTACGTAGAAAAATATCTTTATTAACCATAAAAAATCTGCGTAAGGCCACTAAATTAATTACCGCCTTACGTTCCCAATTTACCAACAAATGACCATATTTCTTTTTAAAAAAGAATATGCTCAATCCCAAGCCCGAATACTGTGCCACCAAGGTTCCATAAGCCACACCATCAGATTTCATGTTAAGTCCAAAAACAAACAACAAATTAAACAGAACATTCAGGATGTTTACCGTGATAGCAACAATCATAGGGATTTTGGCATTTTGCATTCCGATAAACCAACCCGTAAAAGCATAAAGTGAAATAGTTGCAGGAGCAGCCCAAATACGGATATAAAAATAACTTTTGGCAAAAGTTTCAACCCCCTGGCTACTGTCGATAATCCAAAAACTCAGCCGGGCAACAGGCCACTGAAACAATATTACCAATGTACTCCCAATTAGCCCCACAAGTAATGCCCGGGTTAAAATGTTAATTAACTCCTTTTTATCATTTTTCCCAAAAGCCTGAGCTGTAAACCCTGAGGTTCCCATTCTTAAAAAACTAAACCCCCAATACACAAAATTAAAAATCATTCCACCAAGTGCTATGGCTCCAATGTATATTTCATCGCCCAGCCGACCCATCAGGATTAGGTCAACAATTCCAAGCAATGGAACCGAAATATTACTGATGATATTTGGAATGGCCAGATTGAGAATTTTCCGGTTCATTTTTCTAAATTTTGGCGCGAAAGTATAGATATTTATTCTAATCCAATAATTCACAAATTGACCTATTACGAAATCAATCTGCTTTAAATAAAGTGGTTCTACTGCGAATTTTGTGGAACATACAAAAATGATTCAATGATCCAATGCTTAAATGGTTCAATGCTTTAATGATTCAATGCTAAAATGATTTAATGCTAAAATGATTTAATGCTAAAATGATTTAATGGTTCAATGCTAAAATGATCCAATGCTTAAATGGTTCAATGCTAAAATGATTTAATGCTTTAATGATTTAATGCTAAAATGATTCAATGATTCAATGCTAAAATGATTCAATGCTAAAATGATTCAATGTTTTAATGATTCAATGCTTTAATCATCTTCCTCTTCTCTTCTTATCGCATTATCTCCTTATCGCATTATAGCATTCTCTTTTTGTCTCCTTATCTCCTTATCGCATTGTCTCCTTGTCGCATTTCATCATTATTAACAGAACCACAGAATCATTGTTT
>JAOZRY010000493.1 GCA_029939965.1 Bacteroidales bacterium
CTATAAAGCCATCCGGTGAATTGTTTAGCACGATAGCACTGTTTTTTCAAAAAGAGATTCTTATGCCCGGCATGATTCACCGGATGGCTACTGCAAGTAATACCCGCCCCATCCCCGACCCTTCCCCGAAACGGAGAAGGGTGCCATAGTTCCCGGGATTTGTAGGTAACAAAAAAAAGCAATACACACATTCCAGCAAACTCCCTTAAACCTCAGGCAGTTGTGCTCCCCTCTCCGAATCGGAGAGGGGCCGGGGGTGAGGCGAAGAAACGCACCGAAATTAGTAGTGGTCAGGGTTTGACTTTAAGTCGAGCCCTGTCTTACACCTTGCATAAACCAGGGGCACGCGTTGATTCTGAACAAGCCTTTAGTACAACAAACCATTCCTGATCCTGCTCAATAACTTATTTATCTATTTCTTTATCTATCATGGATGCCCTGTGGCAGTAAATCACGATGTACGTATATGGCTATTGTTTTATAAAGAATATAAGATTTTGATGCATAAAAGTATCCCCCAAAATCATTGCTATCGGAAGCCCACGAATTTTTTACCTTATACCAGATATTGCCATCCTGATCAGTTGCAGTGCCAATAATGTGCATACTGTGATCATCGGTACAAGTGTAATCGTTGTAGGCCTTCTGGCGCATTTCTGTGGTGATTTCTCTTTGCTTAACCGGGGTAATGAAAACACTGTCGCGCTCTTCTTTTTCCATGTCTTCCCATTTTTTTTCAGGAATCAGTGCCAGCCCTTTTTTGTGATTAAAACCTTTGTCGCTTACATCAGCAGCCCATGCTATGGAATATCCTTTTCTGATAGCCCGATCAATAATTTTTAACATTTCAAACATCGGCACATTGTAGTACATTTCATAATCCCAATTGTCGGGAATTTTTAACATGAATTTGCTGTAATAATTTTGATGGGAGTATGAAGTTATTTCAACATAATCGTTGGGATTAATTTTTAAAACTTTATCTGCAAAAGATGTGGGAGTGTATGATTTACCTCCATATTCAAATTCTGTAGGCATTTCACCTAAATATGCATCCAGAATTCCATTATAGGCATCGAACCAAACAGGTGTGAGCTTACGGTTTTTATTGTCGCTGATAGCCTCGATAAATGCCTCCAGCACATGATCCATTTCATTATGAACGGGTAAGTCTTCATCAATAGTAAGGCCATCATAAGCTTCTTCGGGTAGGATACCTCTTTCGGCAATAGTATTCATCACCTGATGTGGTTCACCACCACCGCCAAAATTATATTTACCGTGAAGTTTAATATAGTTATCGGCTCTTTTTTCATACGCATCTCTAACTGCCCACATTTCAGCAAGATCGAGCTCAGGGCCACCCTGCCGCATTACTTCGGCCTCAACAAATGAAGTGCCGGCAAACGACCAGCAAGTGCCAGAGCGATGTTGATCTTTAACAGGTGTGTGGGGTACAGTTTGGATGTTGGTAAATGTGTATCCATTAACTTTAACGGTGTCCGGTTTTTTTTGAGCATTAACCTGTAACAGGCCAATAACAAAAATGGTTAGTGTAAGTAGTGCTGGTTTTCTCATTCTGAAAATAGATTTAAATATTATTGGTTTGTGCAAAAGTAAAAGATTATTACTTTTGGAAAATAAATAGTGGTGATCATTTAATTACAGTTGAATGTTTTAATACAACAATTAATAAATCGAATTAACGGAAACCAACCCCCTTGAATGATTTTGGTAAAACCATTTGCAAATAGCACAATAATAAAAAACTTTTCAGCATGGTACTCAATTACATTTGGATTGCATTTTTCCTAATCGCATTTGTGATAGGTCTTATAAGGCTAATTTTTTTTGGAGATGTTGAGGTGTTTCCACAAATGGTGGGAAGTACTTTTGACATGGCCAAACTTGGTTTTGAGATTTCTCTCGGACTTACCGGTGTAATGACACTTTGGTTGGGTTTGATGAAGGTGGGGGAGAAGGCTGGAGTAATTCGTGTTATGGCAAGGGTTGTAGGGCCGTTATTTAGTAAATTGTTTCCCGATATACCAAAAGACCATCCTGCCACAGGTTCCATTTTAATGAATGTTGCTGCCAACATGTTGGGGCTTGATAATGCTGCTACCCCCCTCGGCTTAAAGGCTATGGAGCAGTTGCAGGAAATAAATACCAAAAAAGATACAGCTTCTAACCCGATGATTATGTTCCTGGTTTTGAATACATCCGGGCTTACACTTATTCCGATTAGTGTTATGGTTTATCGCGCCCAGTTGGGTGCTGCTGATCCTTCTGATATCTTTTTACCTATTCTTTTGGCTACGTTTTTTTCGACCTTAACAGGGATTTTTACTGTTGCCCTTTTTCAAAAATTACAACTATGGAATAAGGTAGTTATGGGCTATTTGGGTGGTTTTTCTATTTTTGTGGCATCCATTATTTGGTATTTCTCCATAATTCCAAAAGAACAAATCGAGGTAATTTCTTCCGTTTCGAGCAATATTATACTGTTTTCAATTATGGTATCATTTATCGGGTTAGCTTTTTACCGAAGAGTAAATGTGTATGAAACGTTTATTGATGGTGCTAAAGAGGGTTTTGGGATAGCCATTAAAATAATTCCATACCTTATAGCTATTCTTGTCGCCGTAGGTGTTTTTCGTACTTCCGGAGCAATGGATTTTTTGGTAAATGGTATTGGATGGGTGATAGGTGCTTTAGGTGTAAACACAGATTTTGTACCTGCGTTGCCTACAGCTTTAATGAAACCGCTAAGTGGAGCCGGAGCTCGTGGTATGATGATAGATACCATGAATAACTTTGGGGCTGATTCGTTTGTAGGGCGATTAGCTTCTACTTTCCAGGGTTCGACAGATACAACCTTTTATGTGCTTGCAGTATATTTTGGCTCTGTTGGGATAAAGAAAACCCGCTATGCCGTAACTTGTGGACTCATTGCCGATTTTGCAGGTATCATTGCAGCCATTTTTATTGCTTACCTGTTTTTTCATTAGTCATAATGTGAGTTTTTGGCAGGCTTGTTTCTGGTTGTAAAAATCGTTAATAATTTAAACGGGAGACGATTGGATACTCCAGTTTTCTGCATCGGAATATATGTGTAACCCATGCCACCTACAAAAAACCAGCCGGCATGAAACAACTACAAACGGAAAGCCCGTAGCCGCCCAAATTTGTAGTTTCTGAATTCCCTGACTTATTTGATTGCCAGTTCGAATTTACACTGCTTTAATATCCATACTTTTTCCCCCACCGTGCTTTGAGCCATTTACGCGTATCTTCTTCACGGGCATTCTTGCCGGGATCATAAAATTTTGATCCTTTCAAAC
>JAOZRY010000494.1 GCA_029939965.1 Bacteroidales bacterium
TCGTTGCCTCGTAGTGCCAAGCGGCAGGGATTGGAGTGGTAGCTTGCCGCAAGTGCCGGCTGATATTTTTGTTGGCCGGCGTAGGCTGACGAAGGAAGCCCACGTACGGCTTACAAAAATACAGCCGGCACAAGGCAACTACAAACGGAAAGCCCGAAGCCGCCCAAAAAAAACGTCTTCAAAATCAGTATCCAATTTATATGTCAACCAATCTCTTTTCCTGTTCGGCGGAGTTAGCGTACATTGAAGATAGGGTGGGGGGCTGGGAGTTGTTACTCTTGGTTCTGAAATTTGCATTACAGGTTTTAGTAATTTCAAAAATGTAGGCATAAAAATCGACAAGGTTTCTTTTGAGTACGACAGGCTGATTATAAATTGTAAGTTTTATGCCGAAAAATGATTACCAATATATTTTAGTGCCTCACTTATTTCGAGGCTGCCGGTGCTGGGGCCTATTCGGATATAAAAAGATTCGTCAAATCCTTTTTGCCTGAGGAAAATTGGTTTTGAGCTTGGTTTACAATTTACGCGGCACACAGTTTTTTCATCAAATTTTTCAAGGGTGGTTTTAAGATATGGGCTCACATCCTGACCCATTGATGTTTTTATAAGTCCCCATAAATGAAGCAGGAATTTGTCGTCGTTCGGGAATTTATCCGCTTCAACGCCATATATCTTTCCGTCATCTTCAACACCAATCAACAGATCGCCGCCCTCCGAATTTAAAAATGCAACCATGGTTTTTAGTGATGCATGTTCGATTGCCGGATTTTTTTTGTTTTGCCTGATATCCCATCTAAATGTGGATTTAAACTCTAAATTATCGCTTTCACCAAGATTTATCAGCTCCTTTATTACAGAAATTTTGCGTTGATCGGAGCTAAAAAAATTAAGAAACTCTATAATTTTAAGTGCTTCGTGGTGGATATTTGTAGCAAAGCCAAGTGGATTTTTTAAATCTAATTTTACATAGGGTATCTCAAATGAATTTTTTTTGTGCCGGGTGTAATCATCCAAATCGTTGCCACTAAACTTTGTATGTATGGCCAATGTGCTGTTAGCATACTCCGATGGAGATATTTGTTTTAGCACAAGCATAATCGGTAATATCAGGTCGTTCCGGTGAAATAATGATAGCAGACAAATGGCAGATTTTTGCTCAGCAGGTAAACTTCTGTATTTTTTGTGTAACAACTCTTTGAGATCATTTTTGCTGTTTCCTGATTTTTCCATATCAGAATTTTCACTTTCAAGTATCGAAATAAGACTCCTGAATCCTTCAATTATCATTGAGTTACTCCAAAATATTAGATTTATAATATCTTGATTTTTCTCGATAAAATCGAATGTTTGAGTTAGTGGGGGTAATTTTTCATGCTTCTCACCAAATTTTGCTTTTACCAAAAAATCATCCTGATACAAATTATCGAAATTCTCAGCTATATAATCTTCATTATTCTCTATCTTATCCTTTAAATAAGAAAACAGTTTTGTACTGCTAATACCACCATTTGTAATATTGCTATTGAATGTAAATTTAACAAGAATGTGTTTAAGTATTCTTGAATTTTTATGTGCAAATTCCTTTCCACCCTTTGTAAGTAGCGGGTTTCCGTTATAATAGATAACAAAATCCTCGTCGCGCATTACAAGGTCGAGTTTCTCGGGTTTTAAATCAGATTGAATAAACATGCCGTATTGGTTTGATAATTCCTCTTATTTTTGTCAAAAATAGTATTTTGTGTTTTGCCGAACACATTTTAAATTTTGATTGCAATAATATTTTAATTCAAATTACATAAACCAGATAAAAAGATGAAAAGAGCACTCCTTTACTTTTTTTTACTACCATTTGTTATCGTTAGCTGTAATAATATTCCAGAAAAAGATGATGAGAAATCTGCTAAAAAAATACCCGTAAGCGAATTGGTGAGTAAAGTTAAGCACCCTGAATGGTCAAAAAATGCAACTATTTACGAAGTAAATTTGCGTCAGTTTACTCCCGAAGGTACAATAAGTGCTTTTCTGAAACACATTCCCCGCCTAAAGAATATGGGTATTGATATACTCTGGATTATGCCGGTTCATACAATCGGGAAAGAAAACCGAAAAGGCACTCTTGGTAGTTACTATTCTGTAAAGGATTATATCGCTGTGAATCCTGAATTTGGAAGCATGCAGGATTTCGATATGATGGTAAAATTGGCTCATGATTTAGGTATGAAAATAATTATCGATTGGGTAGCAAATCATACAGCATGGGATCATGCATGGGTAAAAAACCATCCTGAATACTACGACCTCGATTCCACAGGTGTAATGTATTCTCCTTTTGGGTGGGAAGATGTAGTACAGTTAAATTACGAAAATAAGGAGTTGTGGGAAGCCATGACCGGTGAGCTTGAATTTTGGGTTCGTGAAGCTGATATTGATGGTTTTCGTTGCGATGTTGCCGGCATGGTGCCTACAGCATTTTGGGATCAGGCCAGAACAGTGCTTGATAAAATAAAGCCTGTATTTATGCTTGCAGAAGCCGAAAAGGCTGAATTATTGGTGGAAGCTTTTGATATGGATTATGGATGGCACTTCCATCATCTGAGTAACTTGATTGCCAGGGGTGATACTACAGCAGATGTAGTTGCGAGATATTTTAAAGAACTGAAAGCTATAAAACCGTCAGGTGCTTTTAAAATGAATTTCACCACCAATCACGACGAAAATTCATGGAATGGAACAGTTTACGAAAGATATGGTGAAGGTTACAAGACATTTTCCGTATTGATGGCAACAGTGCCGGGTATGCCATTGCTGTACACAGGGCAGGAAGCAGCTTTGGCAAAACGATTTGAATTTTTCGAAAAAGATTTTATCGACTGGAAAAATTATCCGCTAGAAGACTTTTACAGGAAACTGTTGCTTCTTAAAAAAAGAAATTCTGCAATATGGAATGGTGATTTTGGTGGAGAATATGTACCTGTAAAAACCTCGAACGATGAAAACGTGGTAGCTTTTATAAGATCAAAGGGCGACAATAAAGTTTTTGTAATAATAAACCTTTCAAATGTAGCTCAAATTGTAAAACTTAAAGGTGATTTATTTGCCGGAGAATACAAAGAGCTCTTTGGCAAAGAGAGTGTAACTTTTATCAAAAATCATGAGTTAAGCCTGGAGGCATGGGATTACAGAGTATATGAGAAATTGTTGTAATTTTTAGCAACTCTCTGAGCCTTATCATTTTTTCTTGAGGGTTCTATTGGGAATTTAATGATTCAATGGTTAAATGCTTAAATGATTTAATGCTAAAATGCTAAAATGATTTAATGCTAAAATGATTTAATGCT
>JAOZRY010000495.1 GCA_029939965.1 Bacteroidales bacterium
GCGATGAAAATAATCGTGCTGCCTTTCGTTTTGAACTTCGATAAGCATTAGTTCACCATTAGTACTTTTTACAAGAATGTCAACCCTGTTAAATTTATCATCCTCACGCAACTTATTACTTTCGCCGTCAAGGATTTCCAAAATTTCTATTTCTTGCATTAGCAATTCTGATAAAAACCCCTCTAATATTCCAAAGTTGGATTTTTGCCGTAGCAAGCGTTTCATTGCCCAATCGAACCGTATGTGTTTTCCCATGATTATAATTGTTTATTGTTGTTTGCAAATAGCAGTAACAAAGTTATTACTTTTTTGATTTGCCGATGATGTTAGAGATGAGGTGTAAGATAGTGCGTGCCGGAAAATGCCGATATTTTTTGCTGGATTTATGTTAAAAAGGATATTGCGAATTGAATGCATCTATTCTGAAAAAATAGTTTAAGTTTGCTTAAAATATATTGCATGGCTTCTGTTTCTATCGAAGATTTTTTTAAAAATGTTTTTACGCTGATCAACCTTGGTGGAAAAGTTACCACTACCAAATTATCAGGTCGGTTAAATGTGAGTAATGCCGCTATTACTGATATGTCGCGGAAACTGGCACAGCAAAATCTGATTAACGAAATTGATAAATTCCCTGGCTATCCTGAAACCGATCCACATGGTGATCCCATCCCCGATGAATTGGGTAACCTCGTTGAACAGGCTTATGTTTGTATTTTGGAGATTAGCACACCGGCAACCCTGTTTTTACGGAGAATCATAGAACCTACAAACGATACAATGACTTATTTGAATCAGGAAAATATTTCTCTTGGACGAAAATTAGTTGTAGCTGGAATTGATATTGAAAACCAAGTTGTTGATTTGTCTGTTTCCGTCAGGAATATTCAAATGCCTTTTATTGTTGCCAAAAAAATGTTTGTAGAATCCAAAAAGTGAATTGGCTGTTAAAGAATAACCTTCAACTGGATGCTTCTGCAGGAATTGGTCTTTCAGAGGTATCTCCCGATTCTTTTATTAATGCAGGTTTAAGCTGGCGAATTCCAAACTAAAAACAATATCATAATGCAAAAGATAAAACTAATATCATTTCTGGTCGTCATTTCTTTTTTGTTTTCGTGCAACCAACTCGGTAATCCCGAAAATAAATCAGGTAACACTAAGCTTAAAGTTGTAGCAACTACTACCATGCTAACCGATTTGGTAAATCAAATTGGGGGCAACCAAATCGAAGTTTATGGTTTGATGGGTTCTGGAGTTGATCCGCATTTGTATAAAGCGAGTGAAGGGGATGTTTCAAAATTATTTAATGCTGATGTAATTTTTTACAATGGGTTGCACCTTGAAGGTAAAATGGATGTAATTTTTGAGCAAATGCATAATCGCGGTGTTAAAACATATACGGTGGGCAAAGCTATTCCTGAAAAAAAATTATTACATGTTTCTGATGATTATTCCCATCATGATCCGCATGTTTGGTTTGATGTGGAAATTTGGAAGATTGTTGCTAAATATGTGGCCGGAAAACTAATAGAGAATAATCCGGAGCATAAAGATGAATTTGCAAAAAACCTGCAGAAATACCTGGAAAGCCTTGAAGAGTTACAAAAATTCAACATTAATATGATAAAGAAGATACCCATGGATAGAAGGGTACTTATTACCGCTCATGATGCTTTTGAGTATTTTGGTAATGCATATAATTTTGAGGTTGTTGGTTTGCAAGGGATAAGTACGGTTTCGGAAGCAGGTGTTGCCGATGTTCGCGATCTTGCCGATTTTATATACCAGCGCAAAGTTCCGGCAATTTTTATCGAATCGTCAGTACCCCGGCGAAACATTGAAGCCTTACAAGCTGCCGTAATATCGAGAGGGCTAGATGTTGAAATTGGAGGGAAGTTGTTTTCTGATGCTTTGGGGTCTCCGGGAACTGTGGAAGGAACTTACATTGGCATGTACAAACACAACGTTACAACCATAGTGGAAGCCTTGAAAAAGTAAGGGTTGGCAAAGATTATATATTCGTGTTTGCAGGTTTTATTTTGGTATTAAGGGATTGTATCGAAATAACTTGACCATTCAGGCTTGTTCTTTTACATGCTAACAGCGTTAAAAAGCCTCGCCGTAGCTGTGCTATGCCTATGTTTTTTGCCTTGTTACCATGCAAAATAACTTCGTCTGCTTTATCCAACTTATTTCGTTACAGTCCCTAAGGAGGAGAATTAATTGAAAACATTTCGGAAAAAAAATGGAAAAAATAGCAGTAGATATTAACGACCTTACCGTAGCCTACAAATTCAAGCCTGTACTTTGGGATATTGATTTGCAGATTCCCGAAGGTGTAATGATGGCCATTGTTGGTCCCAATGGTGCCGGGAAATCAACGCTCATTAAGGCTGTTCTTAAAATACTAAAACCTTTGGCAGGAAAGGTAACCCTGTTAGGAAAACCCTATCAAAAAGTGCGTTCAAAAATTGGTTATGTGCCTCAAAAAGGAAGTGTGGATTGGGATTTTCCTACAACGGTTGCCGATGTGGTTTTAATGGGAACTTATGGTAAGCTTGGATGGATACGGCGACCGGGACTAACCGAGCGCGAACTTGCAGATTCTGCGATCGAAAAGGTAGGTCTTTCAGCCTTTGCCAACCGACAGATTAGTCAATTATCGGGCGGACAACAGCAACGTGTATTTTTGGCCAGGGCATTGGTACAGCAGGCCGAAGTTTATTTCATGGATGAACCTTTTCAGGGAGTGGATGCAACTACCGAAAAAGCCATTGTAAGAATCTTAAAAGAATTAAAGGATAAAGGCAAAACTGTAATTGTAGTTCATCACGATCTGCAAACTGTAACTGAATATTTCGACTGGGTTACTTTTTTAAATGTGCGAAAAATTGCCAGTGGCCCGGCATATCAGGTATTTAACGAAAAAAATCTGGAATTGACTTATGGAACCAAACTTGCGATTTCCGTCTAAAATAATGGTTTTACTACCATTCTCGTAGTAAATAATGATTCTGTTGTTCTGCTATAATTTTTTTAAAATGATGAAATGCGATAAGGAGACAATGCGATAAGGAGAGAACGCGATAAGGAGAGAATGCGATAAGGAGAGAACGCGATAAGGAGACAATGTGATAAGGAGATAAGGAGAGAAGGAGATAAGGAGATAAGGAGAGAATGCGATAAGGAGACAATGCAATAAGGAGACAATGCGATAAGGAGAGAATTCAATAAGGAGAGAATGCGATAAGGAGAGAATCATTAAATAATTGAATCATTAAATCATTAAATCATTGAACCATTTTTGTATGTTCAACTTTTTTACCGATCTGTTTACC
>JAOZRY010000496.1 GCA_029939965.1 Bacteroidales bacterium
TTTTATTACACAAAAGTACAACAAAAATTATCAGCATAATAATTTACAACGTTTCCATTCGATCAAACAAAAGTGTAGCGCACCGAAATGTCCATTACCGGGTTTTTTATTTCGGTGCACTGAGTTTGCCGAAGTAACTGTTTTCAACACAAGTCCAACGATGATATCGGCGTTTTCTGGCGCACACTATTAAAAAAAAAGCAGCTTATCCTTGTCTAACCAAAGGTTAGCCTGATAAACTGCTTTTATTCGGGTTTGTGTTATAATTATAAACCAATTAATGGAGTTGGGATAAAACCTGGAATTGGAATCAGACTCTTGGTAAGTAATAGTGTAAGGTGCTGATCGTGAGGTTGAGTGTTGTAAAGATAGCTATCATCCATTTCATAACCTTCCAAATAGGGTTTAAGTCCGGTTTCGGTCATAATCCAGGTATTGCCTTCAAATCCTTCGCGGCGATAATAATAGTTTGGATTGTCATCGAAAAAGGTCTCCATGTCCTGATCAAAATGAACAATTTGTCCTACCGGTAATTTTAGTTTTAGCTTAACATTCTGTGCCCTGATTTTTGCATTTGGTGGTAGCTTATAGTAAGTTCCTATTTTTAGTAAGGTATCATTTACTACAACGGGATAGGTTAACTCTTCGGCCCGCCTGTTTGCCTCTTTCCGGCTCGAACCTTTTGCGAAATATGAAACTTCAAAAACTGCCATGTCGGAATGACTTTTACGCGAAGCGGAGAAATCAGGAACTGCATACAGTAAATAATCATCTCCTTTGATTTTCATATTCCATTCACCATCAAATATTTCTGCTGTACCATGGTTGTATTTGTCGTTTAATTGAGCATCGGTTTGGGTTTTGATATATAATATTTTATCAGTATTAATATCTATTTCATATTCCTGATGTATCCGTGCCGAGTGGCGGAAATCTATTCCTGTAGAAGCCCCCACAATTATAGCCATCACCAATCCGGCCAGCCAAAATGCAAATGCAGTTGTGCCAATGTAAGGCACCCTGACGCGTGTACCCAGCATTAAACGTATTCCGAGATAAATCATCATAATTAGTGGGATACCAAATAGCAAAAGCATAGAGATTATTGATAAGACACCTGTAATTTTTCCGGGGAAAAACATAGCGAGGAATGTAGATAATGAGAAAGAAACAAGTTCGCCATGCTCAAAAAATGAAAAACTGCTAAGGCCTGCTGTTCCTACTACAAAGGCAATAATAAATCCTAAGCCTGATAGTATAAGAACGAGCGCAATAATTACTACAATAATTTTTAAAATGATGCGTAGAGCACTTCCCACAACATCTATAAAATCATCGAAAAAAGTTTTGCTTCGTGTACCTTTTCTTCTAATTGTTTCTTTGGCCCCATCAGTTAGTTCTGTAAATTTTTCTTTTACATTGCCAAATTCATCCCGAAAGGACCGTTCTATATTCGAGATGTTAACGGGTTCCCCCCGCATTTCAAGTTTCTCTGCTGTAGTAATTGCTTCCGGCATTACAATCCATAAAATTACATAAGCAATAATCCCTGCGCCCGAAATAAATATTGAAATTATAAACAATAATCGTATCCAGAGAGGATCGTCAATGTTGAAATATGTGGCCAGACCACTTGATACACCTGCAATTTTTCTATTGTCAGGGTCGCGGTATAAACGCTTTGTTCGATTGTATGATTGTGATCTTTTGGATTCCTGATCCTCATCGTTTTCTATATCACCCTCCATTTCGGCGGGTTCCCCCAATATTTTCACAACCTCTTCGATGTCCTCAATAGTGATAACTTGTTTGTTATCTACAATTTTTTCCTGTAGCAGTTCGGCAATTCTTGCTTCTATGTCAGAAATGATCTCATCACGCCCCTCCATTTTCGCAAAATGTCTTTTTAGCCTGCTCATATAGCGGTTTAACCGATCATACGCATCTTCGTCGATGTGAAATATGATGCCGCTGATATTAATTGTGACTGTCTTTTTCATTATAGTTCTTGATTTGTAGTTTCCGAATTTGTGTTTTCTGGTTCCATGATTTTATGCACCGCATCGATCAGGTTTTGCCAACCAATGGTAAGGTCTTTGAGGACTTTTTCACCAATTTCGGTGATTTTGTAGTATTTCCGGGGAGGGCCTGATTTGGATTCCTCCCAGCGATAACTGAGCAAGCCTTCATTTTTGAGGCGAGTCAGCAAAGGATATAATGTACCTTCCACCACAATTAGCTCCGATTCTTTTAGCTTGGCTAAAATGTCAGATGCATAAGCATCTTCGCTTCCTGATATGATGGTGAGAATACATAACTCGAGTACTCCTTTTCGCATTTGTGATATTCTTTTGTCTGTATTCATGCGGCAAATGTAATACACTTTTAGTACTATGCAACACATAGTAATAATAAAATAACATTACATTTTTAAACAAGCTACTGTGAATGGGATATTACTAATTGTAATGCAGTACTATAGGATTTTAATATGTTGCAAATTCAAAATAAATGTATGATGATAAAGGGTTTTTATTTTCTTTTATCCTTCATAAATTTGCAGGAAAGCAATTCGAAATGGTTCTATTGCGAATTTTGTGGAACATACAAAAATGCTTCAATGATTCAGCTACCAGCATAAAGTTGGACATTGCTAATTATCAATTCATTGTAAATTTGTCCAGCTTAATGTTGGTAGCCAATGATTAAATGCAATAACGAAAACAATATCCAAAATGAAAAATAAAATGTTATTTTACATAAGCGATTTAATATCATAAACTTAACTATTGAGGCGGAGACCTACAATTACTAAGTGTTTGTTTATACAAAGTCACCTTTAACGCTACCGTGAGTTGATGAAACCAATGCATTTAACTTGCAGGTTTTTCCTGAGGGAGAAAATAGAATTGATGAAGAAGGTTATGTAGATTTAAGTTCTTGTTTAATTATGTGCGCCAGAAAAGTACCAAATAAATGGATTGACGATTGGAGAATGACGATTTTTGATTTAAGATGTGTGTGGAAGTCAGCAAAATCAAAATTCTAATATCGCTAATCTTATATCTAAAATAAAAAAAACACCCACATTATGGACGGACACTAATTAGGGCTTGTTGAAAAACCCAACACGTTTTTTATATTTCGGTGCTCTGCACCTCTTGTGATTCTATATCTTGCGTTTTCTACAAAGATTTCGCCACTCTGTGGCTATCGTAGGTGCAGAGTACCGGAATATTTGTAGAAACAATAAACTAAAAGTAAATCATTTTGGATTGATAATAAGCAATATGTTGGTTTTTCAGCAGCCCCTATTTTCAACACT
>JAOZRY010000051.1 GCA_029939965.1 Bacteroidales bacterium
GCAATTTCAAATCCGTTGGTTGTTTCTACCATTGTTTCGATACGTTTTTTGCCATCAGTTGTTAATTTATAGCTGGTCATCAAAATGCAAAACGACTGGTCAGCACCACGCCCAACCCTGCCTCGCAACTGGTGCAACTGCGAAAGTCCGAACCTTTCGGCATTCTCTATCACCATAACCGAAGCGTTTGGAATATCTACCCCAACTTCAATTACTGTTGTAGCCACCATAATCTGGGTTTCGCCCTTAACAAAACGCTGCATTTCAAAATCTTTTTGCTGAGGCTTCATTTGTCCATGAACAATGCTCACAGCATAATCGGGCAAAGGAAATGATCGTACAATGCTTTCATAGCCATCCATCAAATCTTTTAAATCCAGGGTTTCCGATTCGTTTATTAAAGGATATACAACATAAACCTGGTGTCCTTCGGCAATTTGGCGTTTAATAAAACTAAAAAGTTGCACACGTTTACTGTCGTAATAATGAAATGTTTGAACCGGTTTACGGCCGGGAGGTAGCTCATCAATTACCGAAATGTCCAAATCTCCATAAACTGTCATGGCAAGTGTGCGGGGTATGGGTGTAGCCGTCATTACTAATACATGTGGCGGAACAATATTCTTTTTCCACAGTTTTGCCCGCTGTGCCACACCAAACCTATGCTGTTCGTCAATAACAACCAATCCCAGATTTTTAAATTTCACCTTATCTTCAATTAAAGCATGTGTGCCGATGAGAATATTTAAGGTGCCATTTTCCAGATTTTCGTGAATTATTTTACGCTCGGCAGTTTTTGTTGATCCGGTTAGGAGGCCTATCTCCAATTTCATGTCTTTAAGAAACTTACCAATGGTGTTGTAATGCTGTTGCGAAAGAATTTCTGTTGGTGCCATCATAGCCGTTTGAAAACCATTGTCGATGGCAATGAGTATGCACATAAGCGCAACTAGTGTTTTTCCACTTCCAACATCGCCCTGCAACAGTCGGTTCATTTGCTTACCTGAACCCATGTTTGCTCTTATTTCCCGAATCACTCTTTTTTGGGCTGCAGTAAGTTCAAAGGGCAAATGGTTTTTATAGAATTGGTTAAACTGTTTTCCAACAATCCGAAAATTATGCCCATTAGTTTCAATAGTCCGTACGATCTTATGTTTTAGAAGCAACAACTGAATAAAAAACAATTCTTCAAATTTGAGCCTTGCAATAGACTTATCCAATAGATTTTGATTTTCGGGATGATGGATATTGATTAAAGCACTTTTGCGTGGAATAAAACGAAGTCGTTTAATTATCTCTTCGGGTAAGGTTTCATACACATGGTTTTCGAGGAGAAGAACCAGCGATTTAGTTAATTTTGCCAGTCCCCGACTGTCCAGACTTCTGGTTTTTAGTTTTTCACCAGAGTTGTACACAGGTTGCAATGTTGCCATGGGGCCTGCTTCAATATCAATCATGGCTTCAATTTCGGGATGTGCAAAGTTGAGACGGCCATTAAATATGGTAGGTTTACCATAAATGACATATTCGAGATTGGGTTTAATTTTGTTCTGAACCCAGGAAATGCCTTTAAACCATACCAATTCAACCGAACCGCTTTCGTCAGTTAGTTTGGCTGCCAATCGTTTTCCCCTTCCCTCACCAATTGTTTTTAATCCGGTAATTTTACCTTTAACTTGCACGAATGTACTATCGCTGGTAATTTCGGCAACTTTATAGTATTTACTCCTGTCCACATATCGGAATGGGAAATAGTACAAAAGGTTTTCGAAAGTAAAAATGCCAAGTTCCTTTTTGAGCAGTTCGGCACGAACCGGACCAACTCCTTTTAAATATTCAATGGGTGTATTTAAAAACTCGACTGACATTTTTCAATATGTTAATTACGCAAAAATAAACGAAAAACTCCTTACCGGATACCGATAAGGAGTTTCAATATTGTAAAAAAGTATTAATATTTTAATTTACCCAGAGTTCTCCTTCAAAGTCGCGAATTTCACCTTTTATTCTGTCAGATTCCAAAAGAGCATCAATACCTGTGGCATATTCATAAATGGAACGATTGTAAACATTGCTTTCTTTTACAATGTAGCTCGAAAATGTTCTCATCATAAAAAACTCATCATAGGATAATCTGTTTGCAAAATTATTTCTGTTAAAAATCTCATTTTTGGCAAGTAGGTTTCTAATCGAGGGATAATGCAACCAAAACAATTCGCGGTAACCACTCATATTTCCATTTTGATCGTAGTTGATAACAATGGGGCAAATTCCCAATATCCGAACCTGCATTTCCGATCTTTGTTTGTCGAATATCCAATCCTCAACAATTCTGTATCTAATCACATCTTCCGGTTCAAAGGGAACAGTATCTAAAGTAGTAGTAAATCCGGTAGGACTATTTGGATCGGGTACATCGGTTTTTTCTACCTTAAAAATAACACTGGTTGGTTGAGATATTGGATTGTTGAAATCATCAATATTTGCATCAAACTCATAGGCCGTAATTTGTCCGCTGCACAAACCATCCCATAAAACCTGCATTAAACTCCGCCAGCCTCCCTGAGGTATTACAGGAAAATATAAAGATTGATTGATTTTCTCTCTCAGATCAATTTGTCGCCACAACCTTTTTTCCCAAAATACATCTGCTTCACGCAAATAAGGTAAAGTAATCGGACGCATATCATCGAGATGTACTCGCTTATAATGCCTGTTGGATGGTGATGTAATTAAACCACCTCCAGGGTTAATCGTTTGGGCATCAATGCCACCAATAAAAAAATAAACAAATGCGAAAAATAAGATCGGTTTCAAAAACTTGATATTCATTTTGAATAGATTTAATTTCTACTATTGAATTGTAAAACTTATAGGGTTGAGCAACCTGTCGCGCCCATCTGGCCCTTTTGCAATAATTTCCTCAAAAGTAACCCGTTGTCCCCGACGCAGGCCATCAATCATGTTTTTCATTTTTGGCGTAAATGTTTCACTATTTGAACTTTCTTTTGATACATTCTCACCTCTTTGTGATACCAGTGTGAAAGATTTAATTTCAAATTTTGTTTCAAAATCAAAACCAATTGGCATTACCGGAACTATCTGCGCCGATTTTGCTAATTGATTCTTGCTGATAGTACCACCCATCTTCCCGGCAATTTTGGCAATAGGATCGGGCAATAGCCTTAATCTGAAGGTTGATGTTCCCATCGTTTTATTTTGCCCGTCTATTTCAGCAATTATACTTATGGTAGTAGTAAAATCGCTTGTTGGTGCTTTAGCAATTTTAAAAATCCAGCCATCTTTCTGGGGGTCTTTCACCAACCTGCCTTTACTAACACTTGTTGTAATTTTTTTAGTTGGAACACCTGGCACCGAAATATTAACCGGATTGTCCACACCAATATAAAACACATTCATTTTGGCTGCCGAAACAGTTGCCGAAGGCCGGGATACAGTATATTCATCATTAAAAAAGTAATAATTTTCTTTGCCCTCACCACCTTTTACCATCACAAATCCGGCATATTTATGAATGCCTTCAGTATTAGCAGGAAACTTAAAGGAAACCAGTCCGTTTTCGCCATCAATTTTTTCAGCAGAAGCTATTTGAGATACGGGGAGTGAATCAACACCCATTTTAATATATACTTCAGGGTTTTGTGTTGTGCTGTATGCAGCTACAATTACCTCTGCCTCATATTCTTCGTCAAGAAAAACATAATTACTTTTTGGTAAAACCTTTGCATCAACTTTGTCATACTTAAAATCTTTAGCATCAACAGCATCAAGGAGAAAGTTTACAATATCAAATTCGGCATTGTAAATTTCCGTTACAATATTATTCAGGATAGCAATATCTGCCACAAGAATAGTATGGTAAAAATTATATTGAATCCAGTTTAGTTTACCGCCATCAGCATCTTTGTAATCTCCATCCGTTTTTAATCCGAGTTTTACCATGCTCCTGTCTTCTTCACTCAGGAGGTTTAATATTGTTTCGCGGTATTCATCTATTCTTTTTTTAAGTACCTTCCCCTCTCCTCTTTTGCCACGGTCGCTATCGCGCATAAAAAAGTTAGTTGGCGTATCATAATCATCTTTATTTTTCAAATTTCTAATATGTAGAATCATTGCAGTATCAACCGGAACTTTCTCCGCTTTGGCAATTAATTCATACTTTATGCTATCAACATATTTTGTCAGGTCTTTCGATAACCTTCGTGCATCCTGAGCTTTGTTCCAAAAAGGCTCAACTTTTGTTTGGTCAAGTTGATATTTTTTTTGAAAAGCAATATAGGTATCATCAAGTTTTTTAGTGAAATTTTCGTTGGTTAACACCACACTATCATTAACCACAATAAATGCATCCAGCATTTCCTTCGATACATTCAAGGCAAGCAGAGCCGTGAGCACGAGGTACATCATGCCGATCATCTTTTGCCGTGGGGTTTCTTTATATCCAGCCATTTATGATATCTCTTTTAGGGTTAACATATTAAGTTATTTAACATTCATGGCAGTAAGCATGTTGCCATAAACACTGTTGAGAGATGCCATTTTTTTGGTAAGGGTATTCATTTCACCCTGGTATTTAACAGTTTGATTTGATGACTTTTCGATGTCGGCGAGAAACTTACCCATAGATTGATGTAACTTATCTGATGCTGTAGATTGCTTTTGCGATGACTTCAATTGCAGTTCATAAATCATATTGAGGGATGAAAGGTTATCAGAAAGTTTCTTCAACTCATTGTTGAAATTATTGTTTTTATCTGTCGATTTTTGTAGCTCATCAATATTTTTAACAATACTTTCGGATGACTTAAAATAACTCTCTGCCAGTTTGTTTGCCGATTCTGATGCTGATCTGATACTTTTTGAAAGATGCTGGGATGCCACAATATCTTCTTTTAATGTTGTGGAGGTTTCAGCATAAACATGTTTTAATTCTGACGCAGCTTTTGATGCTTCTTTTACACGAGAGGAAAATTCGTTGGATGCTGTGCGTTCATTTTCAAGAGCTTCAGCCGTTTTACCATACGATTTTGTAAGTGAACCAACGGTTTGAGTAGCGGAATTCAGATTTGTTATAAAATTTTCATTAGCAACACTAACCTTCGACAAGTCGTTCATTCTGGTTGTGGCATTACTAAGGTTTCTTAATCCCGATCCAAGTCGATCGATGAGTTCATTGTCTATTTTGGCATCCTGTAACATCTCGTCCAGTTTATTTGTTTGGCCGCCGGTTTTTGCATGAGAAACTTCAGATGTTTCACCATTGGATTTTTCAAGTTCGGGGTAAACCTTTGTCCAATCAGGATCAGGGTGAGCAGGTTTTTGAAGTGCTGACAAAGCGAAAATTATTGCCTCGGTTACCATTCCGATAAATAATGCTTCATTGGCTCCTTTAATATGGGTGATTTTAAATAATGCACCAATAATTACAATTGAAGCTCCAAGACCATAAGCCACCGACATGAAGCGTCTGAATACAACTCCTTCGAGTGCATTTTCAAATTTTTGTAATGTGGTCTCCTTTTGCTGAACTGCTACTTTCATTTTTTTTGGGAATTAAATGATTGATCAGAGTTAGATTTTAATTAATAAACGTTTGAGGCTTTGGAAGGATTGTCGCCTTTGGAACGGCCAAGATATGGCATTACACAACGGAATCCAACAAACGATTTTGCAGAATCCTGGTACTCATAGTCTCTGGTTGATACCAACAAATAATATTCAATATCTTTCCATGAGCCACCTTTTACCACTTTTCTTTTGTAGGCAATTGGATCATCTACTTTAGCATTGTAAGTATAATCGGGATTTAAATCCCAGGTTACTACGTTTGCTGCTTTATCAAATGCAGTGCGCGTCCATTCAGATACATTGCCCGACATATCATATAATCCAAAGCTATTGGCAGGGTAATGACCCACAATAACTGTTCTGGCACCACCATCATCAATATAATTACCTCTGTTAGGTTTGAAGTTTGCAAGTAAGCAACCTTTTTTGTTTTTGCTGTAAGGGCCTCCCCAGGGAAAAGGGTTTGCCTCATATCCACCACGTGCAGCCCATTCCCATTCAGCTTCGGAAGGGAGTCTGAAATCATTTACACCAGCCTGACCTTTTGATGCTAAGTAAACATTAAACATTCTTGTCCGCCACATGCTAAATGCTCTGGCTTGCTGCCAATTAACGCCAACCACCGGATAGTGGTCATATGTGGGGTGATAGAAATAGGATTGTGAGAATGGATCGTTATAACTGTAGGCATAATCATGAATCCAGCACAAAGTGTCGGGGTACACATTTATAATTGCCTCTTTAACATATACTGATCTATCAGTTTTGCCTTGTGCCCTGTTTGCAAAACTTGCTTCACGAGGGTCACCACCTTGCGAATGGTCTTTCTTGGCTGCCTCCTGAAGATCCAACCAATAATATTTATAGTCTAATTTGCGGGTATCAAACTCCTTTTTGCGAAAATATCGCTGATCTTCGGGCAGATACATTTCTTCTAATTCAAGTGCAATTTCTTGCTCATCCCATTCAATATCATTTTCCCAATTCAAGAATGGGGGATCAAACAACTCACCGGTTTCAAGGTCTTCTTCAATCATTTCGTACCCTCCAATACCGGCTTGTCCCAGAAATTCTCTTGCAATCGAATCTCTGACCC
Source organism: Bacteroidales bacterium (assembly GCA_029939965.1). GTDB lineage: Bacteria > Bacteroidota > Bacteroidia > Bacteroidales > 4484-276 > SABY01. Next base: position 6,686 of record JAOZRY010000051.1, read on the forward strand.
AATATACAAATTCACGGTATTCATTGTTTGTGATTTCTGTTTCATCCATGTAAAATGAACTAACGGTAATTCTTTTTGGTTGATTCATTTGGGTATATGGAACATCTTCCTCGCCAATACCCATAACATAGGTACCCAGAGGGATGAATTTCATTCCGTAAGGATCAGGATGATAGAACTTGGTTCTGTCCTGAACTCCGGTTAATTCTCCATTACCACTATTACTACAACTGCTGAATATGGCTGTAACTAAAAGGAAAAAAAATACTTTTCTCATATGAACTGCTGATTTTACAAACAGTGTAACGACTTTGCTTATGCTTTATTATTAAAGAAAATATTTTGAAAATTAGTTGAAATGATTGTTGATTATTGCAATAGCCGTTATACTTTTATCTATTAACATTAAAGTAGAAATTTGATTGTATAAAAAGTGAAACATTTTCTTTTGATGCTAAATATGTTATCTGACTTAAGGAAATGAGTTTACTTGTAATTTGGAGCGATTGTACAGTAAGTTAGAGAAATCTTGTGTTTCGATATATCTTTTTGATTTTATCCACTTCAATCTTAAAGCAATAACTGGCTCTTATTTCATGAGTGCCGGTTGTGCCAATTGCCGAAGTATTAATATCGTATGAATATCCAATGTTAAAATTTTTGTAATCGAAGCCTATTATAATTGCAACGGCATCCTGATATCGAAATGTTGTACCTCCCCAAAACTGATGTTTATATCTGATTAATGCAGTAAGATCATATTGTGCCGATGCCCCATCAGTTTTAATAAGTATCGATGGCAAAATATCGATAGCAGGTGTATTTGGAAAATTAAACTCGTAACCTCCCATCAAATTTATTTGACGTCGCAGATTGAATTGTGTACCATCGGGTTTTTTGGTTTGGAGAAGTTGAAGAACCGACAATCCAACATAATAATTATCAGGTTCTCTGTAATATAACCCAATGCCTCCATCGAAATACATATCTGTTTCTTCATTTTTTCCATTAAGCAAAGGGTCGCCAGAGGTACCGTCAGGGGCAACAAATTTCCCAAAATCAATTGTTTTATTCAGGATACTTAATTGAATCCCGATGCCTAAATCACCTGAACCGAGTGTTGTTTGGTAGGCATACATCAGGTTTAGGTAAATATCATTAAAATTCCCTATTTGATCCTGAACAATAGTAGCTCCGATTCCTCCGCGTAGTGCTTTTATGGGTGAGTGTACTGAAATAAGGTAGGTTTCGGGAGCTACATTGGTGGTGTTCCCTTCACTATCGGTTTCTTTAAAACCAACCCACTGCTGCCTTACTAATCCCGTTACACAAATCCCTTTTCCTGCTCCTGCGTATCCCGGATTATGAGCAAGCTTAGTGAACATGTATTGTGTGTACTGAGGTAATTGCTGAGCAAAAGAGGGCATCAGAATTCCTATAAATACAACTGTGATTAATTTTTTAAGCATACAAGAAACAAATGAATTACAAAATCCGATGCAAATAAAATACTTTTACTATTACATTAATTAATAATCCCATAAGATTTTTTTAAAATAATCACAAATTAGGATGAACGCCAAACGTATTGAAAAGAAAAGTTATTGCAGGAGAAAATTCTGATGTAATGTGCAGTTACAAAAGATCATGCAAATTATCCCGGGTAGTCATGGAATGGATAATCGAAGATTGGGTAATTTCTTCAATTTTACTGTTGATTTCCGGATTAGAGTTATTGATGTATTTTATGGATAGGTTGATTCCGGTGTTTTCAAAGAAAATGTATCCCCCGGAGCCAACAATTTTGAAATTACCGGCAACTTTCATATTTTTCTTTCCGGTATATTTTTCGATTAATGCGGCAGCAATTTTTTGATCATCTATTTTGCGCAAATCAGAAAAAAACAATTCGCCAAAGAAAAAAACATTATCCAAAAAATGATAAACCCTTAACATGCCATAGTTAAAAATGCGCTCTTTACAGGCAATTCTGCGCCATAGATTCTCCCCATATTTTTCAATATCGTAACACCGATAGCGTTTTCTGATAAAACGAAATTTTCTAAATGACAGGTCGAACTGAATATCACCGAATATAATATCTTTATCAGTCTTTAGAATTAACAACTCTTTGTGGTTATGTATTGCTTGTATGAGGTGTGTAACTGGATCTGACTTGGAACAAGGTTGCAAATATTTCTTTTTAGACCGGATTAATCCGTTGCTGTTTCGATAGTTATTCTGAAATGTATAACTAAATTTTCCGATAAACAATCGTTGGAGAATAAGCCTGATCGGTAACATGAATTAGGATTTTAAAAAAAAATAGGCGTGCAAGATAGTTATTTTTGTTTGAGGGTAAAAAAAAATGGCCTAAAAAATAAGTTTGGGAGCGGGGAGATAAAAACGAATTCTAAAAAAAGTATTGTAAACTTATCTCCCTGCTTTAGGTTGACTCCCAAACTACCCCTTAAAACCAATTATTAAAAAACAACCATGATTTAGTCGTTGCAAACATACAACCATTATTAGGATGTAACAAATAAAATTTGGTCTTTTATTATCACAAAAATTGCACAATTGCATAAAATTAAACCGGATAAATTTCTAATACCTAAATTAATTACCAGAGAAACAATAGCTTAGGAATGAATTTTGAATCTGGAACTGATAAAGAGAAAATCATATAATTACACATACTTTAAAACTGGTTCAGGAATTTTGTCAGGTTATCAGTTCTTTTTAAATGTAATTTCTTTCTTAATCTCGATCTTGCCATTTCTATGCTGCGAATGCTTTGATGGGTGATATTAGAAATGTCTTTGGTGGATAGGTTCATTTTGAGAAAAGCGCTGATTTTTCTTTCATTACCCGTAAGACTTGGAAAGGCATGAAATATATTTTTGTAAAATGATTGATTAATTTGCCCAAAGGTTGTTTCAAACTGTGTCCAAAAATCCTCATTCGTCTTGTTTTTTAATTCACGTATTATCGATTTGGTTTTTGCATACATTTTTTCAGGTGGTATAATAATCAAATTTTCAAGTTGATTAACCAAATTGTTGACCAGTTCATTTTTTTCGATAAGCTGTGTAACCTTCGAGTTTAACTCCTGAGTTTTTGCCTGAAGTTCCAACTCAAGTTGTTCTTTCTCTTTTTGCAAAAGCGATCTTTCAAGTTTTTCTGCCTTTTTTTCGTAGCTAATATCTTTTACGTAAACTCCTAATTGTAGTGGTTTCCCGGCATAATCGTTGATAATCCAACAGGTAACTCGAACCGGAATATGATTTCCTGATTTGGTTAAATACACTTTTTCGAAAATCTCTGAATCCTTACTTTTGGTTAATGCTCGATTAATAAAGTTAATCTCGGTTTCTTTGTCGGTATTGGTTGAAATATCGTTGAAGCAGAGCGCCACAATCTCATCATCAGTGTAGTTGAGCAGCTTTTGAAAAGCCTTATTTGCTGATAAAAACCGGCCTTTAAGATTAGTGATAACGATGCCATCAGGAGACGAATCGAATAGTAATCTGAATTTTTTTTCTGATCTCACCAATGCATCCTCGGCATTTTTTCGTTCGGTAATATCCATCGAAAACCCAATTACTCCAACAATTTCTCCCTTGGTGTTGCGATAAGGCATTTTATCGGTTATAAACCATTTGGAGTGATCGGTAATTAATGGTTCGATAATATTGCGCTTGGGCAAACCGGTTTCTATTACTTCCAAATCATCTTTCCAATATTCTTCGGCATAGTTTTCGGCTCCGGAAACTTCAATAAGATTCCTGCCTGAAATGTTTTCCATACTTAAACCTGTTTGCTCTTCAAAGGTTTTGTTTATGGAGATAATGCAGTTGTTGGTATCTTTTACAAATACCATTGCCGGAATAGAATCCAGGATCATTTGCCGGGTAGCTTGCTCTTGAAATAGTTTTTTTTCGAGGATTTTCTGGTCGGAAATATCGCGAATGAAGGTTAATGTTGCCGGAAGATTATTATAGCTGATTTTTTTGCATATCACATCCGTATCAATACCTCTTCCTTTTAATGGGGCTACCCTAACTTCGAAATGGCACTCATTGTGGTCGATCAATGCCTTAAGCTTAGTTTCCCATTTCGAAGCCTTTAATTTAAAAATGGAATTAAGTTTTGGCCTCTCTTCATCTGTAATTTTACACTTGAGCATTAGGCATGCCAATTGGTTAGCATAAATTATTTCCTGGTTTTGGTTTGAAATAATAATTGCAAAGGGAGATTGATTAACAACCTGAAAATAATCGAAGGGAGCTATTTTGTAATTGTAGGAATTTGTTTGAAGTTCAGACACCATTATAGTTTTTGAAATCAATTTTACGGGCTTGTATGCTATCTACAAATACAGCATATTTTTTTGCAAATACAACAGCAACAACTACCAAAGGGTTTGTAATTAGTGTTTGTCCATAATGTCCGATTTCTTCGTTACGCTTGTCTTTACTTTTGTAAATGACTGTTTTCAACACAAGTCCAACGATGATATCGGTGTTTTCCGGTGCACACTAATTAAATAACTTGATCATTCAGGCTGGTTCTAATACATGCTAACCGTTTCGAAACAAAACCAAGACAAGTTATTAAAAAGCCTTTATTGGGAAAGCTATTGGAATAGCCGTATTATGTCGTTACCATTAGCAAAAATCAACAAGCCAAATAAAATAACCATACCAACAACTTGGGCGTATTCCATAAATTTATCGCTTGGCTTGCGGCGGGCAACAATCTCATATAATAAAAACATTACATGTCCACCATCAAGAGCCGGGATTGGTAAAATATTCAAAATAGCAAGCATGATTGAAAGAAAAGCCGTTAGCTCCCAAAAGACGCGCCAATTCCATGATGAGGGGAAAAAGGAACCAATTGTAATAAAGCCACCAAGGCCTTTATAGGCACCTGTTTCCGGGTTAAACAAAAGTTTGAATTGCCTAACATAATCTACAAGTCTTTGATTAGCCATCTGAAAACCAGCGGGGATGGATTGGGTCAGTGAATATTCCTGTTTTTCAAATTTGTAAATCCCCATTTCTTCCAACTGATCTGCAGGAAGTAAGCCCCATTCAACGCCAATTTTCCCATCGTCGTTAATTTTCATTGCAATCTGAAGGGTTTCATTATCGCGCTCTACATCAACAGAAATAGTCTGACCTTTAAGTTTTTCAGCAATTTGCGGGAATTCGTCATAATATTTTAGAGGAACTCCATTGATCCCAATAATGCGATCTTTTCGTTGTAAGCCAGCATCAGCATTGTGCGAATTTTCGGGAACATTCGCAATTACAAAAGGGTAACGTGGTAAAAGTGTAGCTCCGCGCTTTTCTGATAATTGGCCGGCAAGGTCTTTTGGAATAACAATTTCGAGTAGCTCTCCATTTCGGTCGATGGTCATTTTGTTGGAGTAAAGCATCTCTATCAAAATTCCATTATACCGCAGTGGGGGTTCGTTCCCATCGATGAGTACAACCTTATCTCCCGTTTTTAATCCTGCATCCAATAATACCGAATCTGCAACCCAATATCCATCAGTAAGGTTTTTTGTAGGTAGATATTTTTCGCCATAACTGAATAAGATTACCGTATAGATCACAATGGCCAAAATGGCATTCATTAATACACCACCCAGCATAATAATTAGTCTTTGCCAGGTTGGTTTTGAGCGAAATTCCCAAGGCTGTGGAGGCTTTTTCATTTGCTCCTTATCCATCGATTCGTCAATCATTCCTGATATTTTTACATATCCACC
>JAOZRY010000497.1 GCA_029939965.1 Bacteroidales bacterium
AAACCAAAACAAGGTATTTTTTATGATGGGCAGGTTTTTGATGCTTATGTGTTTGTTGCCGATTTAATAAAAACAGCAACAAAATCTATTAGCCTGATCGATAATTATATTGACGAAAGTGTACTTCAACTTTTTACCAAAAGAGCAAAAACAGTGAGTGTTAATATTTATACCAGGAACATTTCAAAAATATTAAAACAAGATATTGAAAAGCACAACCGGCAATATCCGAAAATACAAATTGAAAAATTCTCGAAAGCACACGACCGTTTTTTAATAATTGATGAGCATACAATCTATCATTTTGGGGCATCGCTCAAAGACCTTGGTAAAAAATGGTTTGCCTTTTCTAAAATGGATATTGAAGCCGTTGAAATGCTTGGTAATTTGAAGAAGAAATAAACATCGGAAAAGAATTATGAATTGTAAATTTTGAACTACGAACTAAATAAAAAAATTCTACAATTTCCCAAGCCAATTATTCATATTTTAGGCAATCGTGTGGATTTTTGCTGGCGGCACTCATCGATTGCCCTGCAACGGTAATTAATGCCAAAACAAGGATTGCGACACCTGCTAATACAAATTTCCACCAATTGAGTGAAACCGGTTCTATAAAAAGAGAAAAAGCCCAATTGAGCAGTAGCCAGGCTATTATAATTCCTATACCAACACCTATTATAACCGGCTTTATAAATTGCCTTATAAATTGCTTTACAATCATATTTGTTTCGGCACCAAATGCTTTTCTTACTCCAATTTCTACGGTTTTTTGTGTAGTTGAATATGAGGTAAGCCCAAATAATCCCATAAGCGAAATAATGATTCCGAGAAGGGTTATTACCCAAAGTAGTGGCAGTGTGTTTTCGATGCCATCTTCAAATGGCATTTTATAATCTTGTTGGAAATAATAATCGAAAGGATAGGAGGGGTTGAATTTGTTATAGATGTTTTCGATTTCGATAATTGTATTCTCGCGATTCTGTTCGGCAAGTGCCACATAAATAATGTTAGATACTTCATCAAATGGTATAATGAGCATTTTGCTCGATAGCGAAAGCGGGAAAAACAGAAAGTCGTCGATGATACCGATTATTTTGTACCTGTGATGATAAAGATAAAATGGTTGTCCAATGGGGTTGTCCAAACCCAAATAATCGGCCAGATTGCGGTTTATAACTATTTTCCGTTCTGCTCCCGGCTCACAGGGTTTGTCATAAAAAACCCCTTCCTGCATTTTAATATCAAAAGTTTCCGGAAAATCCAATCCAGTCCAGCATACATGAGCAAGGGTTTTTTGGTTTTCGTCGATCGAACCCCACTCAAATTCTCCCAGCGAAATAAAGCCGGGATTGCTGTGCATGGTAGTTACATTTTCTACTCCCGGCAGGGTGAGGAGCTCGTTTTTAAATTCAGTATAATTGTCGTGCAGTTTGCCTTTGGTAGTAAAATACATCATTCCTTCTGTCCTGAATCCTTTATCCATGTTGTGTAAATGCTGGAATTGTGCATATAAAAATATGGAACCTAAAATAAATACAATGGCTATTGCAAATTGAAATATCACCAGAAAAGTCCGGAGTTTAAAACCTTTGAAGCCATGGAAAGCCGGGTTTTTTAAAACCTTTACAGGGCTAAACGAGGAAAGAATAATAGCTGGATAGCTACCTGATATGAAACCTGTAATAAGAATTAGTGCAAAACTGAACAAAATAAAACCGGCATTTTTATATGGAATTACAAGTTCCGCCTCATAATATCTGCCAATAGCCGGGAGCGATAGTTCGAGGATAAGCAGAGCTATATCGTAGGCAATAATCGTCATAAGTATAGATTCGCCAATAAACTGCCAGATGAGTTTTGCGCGGTTTGCACCAAAAGTTTTTCTTACCCCAACCTCCTTTGCCCGGCCTGTAAAGCGTGCTGTAGATAGGTTCATGTAGTTGATGCTGGCGAGCATTAAAATCAGTATGGCAAAGATTATAAATACCCTAATAGCTTCGATGTTATGCGTTTCGCCATAAAGATGCAAATCAGAAAATTTTGTTAGAAATGGATGAGTTTCAATATCGGGTTCGTACCACTTTATAATTTGATCGGGCAATAAGCTGTTTATTTCATCCACATTTGCGCTTTCGTGCATTAGCATTATATTATAAGTGCGGGTGCCTTCAAAGTGGCTTATGTCCACTCCCAAATCATTCAGAAAAGCATAAGGTATCAGCCAGTCGAATTGCAGGGTAGAATGTACCAAAACGTCATCGAGTACTGCAGTTACCATAAGGCTATGGCTTTGGTTAATTAAAATTTCTCTCCCCACAACATCGGTACTCCCAAAAAACCGTTCAGCAGATTTTTTTGTTAATACAATGGATTTGTCGTGAAAAAGTGCGCGATCAGTATCTCCATTTATGGCCGGAAAAGTAAAAATGGAGAGGAAGGATGAATCAACTGCGGCACCTTCATTTTCGAGAAATGCCTGCATATTTCCATTTTTATTGGTAATGTTAAAAAGCAGTTCGCCAGGATTTCTAAATCTTGTATTTGCTTCAATTCCCGGAAAAGTTTCCTTTAATACATCGCCAAACCTGTCGCCGGTTTTATCAACAGTATAATCCTGTGCGTCCATAAAAATAGTTTTGCGAAGCACATAAATCCGATCTGCTTTTTCATGAAACCGGTCAAAGCTATATTCTTCATAAATTATAATTGCAAGAAAAAGCGCACATGCCAGGCCAAGCGAAAGCCCCATGATATGTATAAATGAGAAAAGTTTGTTTCTTTTTAGGTTTCTCCAAATGGTGATTAAATAATTATGTATCATCTTATTTTCAGTTTTGTTGAAATGGAGAGTGCCAAACTAATGCCGTATTTTTTATGTGGTTGATTCAACGACTTTTAGAAAAACAAGATGATGCTTGTTATAAGAAATTGTCCAATTTTTTGACACCAGCTGTAAAAATAACGGACATCAGTGGAGAAGGTAGAAGATAGAGGGGAGAGGGGAGAAGATAGAGAGGGGAGAGGGGAGAGAGTAGAAAGCCAGTCATTGCCTAAAACCTAAAACCAAAACCCCCGAAGTAAGTCATCCGATGAATCAGCCCGGGCAGTAGCAAGTATTTTTGAACTTTTGCACAACTGTCTAACCCATTCATCGGATGACTAAAAAACCCACGAAAGTCATCCGATGAATCTGCCCGGGCAGTAGCAAGTATTTTTGAACTTTTGCACAACTGTTTAAACAATTCATCGGATGACTAAAACCGACGCCCCCGAAGCAAGTCATCCGATGAAT
>JAOZRY010000498.1 GCA_029939965.1 Bacteroidales bacterium
AAGGCAACTACAAACGGAAAGCCCGCAGCCGCCCAAAAAAAAACTAACTTAAAAACCGGAATCTAATTTTTACGTCATTCTATCTCTTTTCTAACTCGTTGAGGTTAGGAGCTGCTGAAAAATCGACATATAAAAACATGTTGGATTTTTCAGCAAGCTGTAATTATATAGTCCAATTCTAAATTTTGCCGGCTTTTTATTTTCGCTTAAATTCCTATTTTTGCCCCGGTTTGACAAAAGCATATACTTATGATCGAAAATGTACTAATTGCAAAAACGGTTGAAGCTATTCAATCTTTGTACTCACAAGAGGTTACCGAAAAACAGGTATCCATTCAAAAAACACGGAAAGATTTTGACGGAGATTATACCATTGTGGTTTTCCCGTTCCTAAAAATTTCGCGAAAATCTCCGGAACAAACTGCCAACGAACTCGGACGTTTTTTTGTCGAAAACCTAAAAGAGGTAACCGATTTTAATGTTATCAAAGGGTTTCTGAATCTTGTAATCGACGACTTGTATTGGCTCAACTTTTATAAAACCGAAAAGGAGAATCAGTTTTTTGGTCATACTCCACCAAATATTGAGCAACCTGTTGTAATAGAATACTCATCGCCAAACACCAATAAACCATTGCACCTTGGGCATATCAGGAATAATCTGCTGGGGTTTTCGGTTTCAAAAGTTGTAGAGGCAGCCGGAAAAAGGGTGATTAAGGTGAATCTCGTGAACGATCGTGGAATTCATATTTGTAAGTCGATGCTGGCCTGGGAAAGGTGGGGTAATGGCGAAACTCCGGAATCTTCGGGGATGAAAGGCGACCATCTCGTAGGCAAATATTATGTGATGTTCGATAAGCATTATAAAGCCGAGATTAAAGAGCTGGTAGAAAATGGCATGGACGAAGAGTTGGCCGAAAAGGAGGCTTCGCTGCTGATGGAGGCTCAGGTGATGCTAAAGCGTTGGGAAGAACAAAATCCTGAGATCAGGAAAGTATGGGAGAAAATGAACGGATGGGTTTATAAGGGCTTTGATGAGACTTATAATAATTTGGGAGTGCATTTTGATAAAATATATTACGAATCCGATACATATCTTTTAGGGCGCGAACTTGTACTTGAAGGTTTGGAAAAGGGAGTTTTTTTCTCAAAAGAAGATGGCTCTATATGGTGCAACCTTTCTGATGAAGGTTTGGACGAGAAACTTCTTTTGCGTGCCGATGGTACATCAGTTTACATAACTCAGGATATAGGCACTGCTCAACTGCGACATGACGAGTATGATCCCGAAAAATTGGTATATGTTGTTGGCAACGAGCAAAATTATCATTTTAATGTATTGCAGGAAGTTTTGAAAAAGCTTGGCCGCAACTGGAATAGCAAAATAATGCATCTTTCTTATGGTATGGTCGAACTGCCACACGGCCGTATGAAATCGCGGGAAGGATCGGTGGTGGATGCCGACGATCTGATGAAAGAAATGTATGATACTGCAAAAAAAACCACTGAAGAATTAGGTAAGATTGATGCGTTTTCTTACGAAGAGAAAGATAATCTGTTCAGGATGCTAAGTCTTGGCGCACTAAAATATTTCATCCTAAAAGTAGATCCCAAAAAAACCATGGTTTTTAATCCGGAGGAATCCATAGATTTTAATGGAAATACCGGACCCTTTGTTCAGTACGCTCATGCCCGAATTAAATCATTATTCAGAAAAGCCGGCGAAAAAGGGATTGTGATAGATGGAGATGCTATGCCCGCCGAATTGAATGCGAAAGAGAAAGAGATGCTGAAACTTCTTTATGATTTTCCATTTATTATTAAAGAAGCAGCCGAAAATTTCAGCCCGGCACTAATTGCAAATTATGTATATGAGGTGTCCAAAGAGTTTAATCAGATTTACCAGTCGCTTCCAATTTTGCGCGATACCGATCAGCAAACTGCATCGTTCAGATTGAACCTCGCATCATTTGCCGGAAAAACACTAAAAACCGGAATGAGCCTGCTTGGTATTCAAGTCCCCGAAAGGATGTAAGTAGTGTTTGTTTATAATGTCCGATTTCTTCGTAACGCTCGGCTTTAAACTCAGTCATTTACAAAAGCAAACTCCTGACTTTAAAGTCTTCGCCGGGTCTCGAACTCGAACATTCTGATCCAAACAGCGACTTTATGGACAGACATTAAGAAGGGGAGTAGAAAGCACATGTTAAACATCTGCCCCCAATATTTTATCCTGACGATGTAGAAGCTGCTGAAACTACAGCGGTGGTAGCTATGGCTGCAATCACGGCTCCCTGAACCGCCGTTACAGTTCCATCCAGCACTTTGGTTATTTCGTTGTTTTTCATAATCTCTCTAATTCTTTTCCTCGCCTTTTTTCGATCTTCCCGAATAAAAAAGTTGTTTTCCATTTTGGTGGCTCCAATTAGTGCTATGAGCATCATAATTTCTTTTGCTCCAATCTGGCGTTTGAGGATTAGATTCTGGATTTCGGTAATCAATTGTCGCCGGGGACGTGTGTTTCGGGCAGGATAACGGTTATACTTAAAAATGAGAAGTGCTGTTGCTTCCCTTTTGCTTAGGATTCTTTTTTTGATGAGGTTATTACGAACAGCTGCCTTTATTTTTCGGCTTAAACCCGATTGGGCAATAGAGCTGATCCATGTGCCGATTTTTTTTTGCCGGCCGGCTTTTGCTATTCGTTCAACCACCAAATCGAGAGCCTCATCACCGGTTTGTTTCTGGTTAGTAAGAGTTAGTTTTTTGTTTTCTATATTAATTTTTTTCAATTCGGCAAGCTCAAGCATTATTGCTCCAACCAGGCCATACATCGAATACGTGGAATAAAATACCGGTTTGCCTTTATCGGGAGTGTAACACAGAAGCAAAAATTTTTCTTTCAATGTAAGTTCAGTTTCCATAGTATATGTCGTTTTTATTTCTGACAAAGTTACCAAAATATTCCTGATATCTATTTGTTGATAGGGATACTATCTCCTGAAAAATATGGTAAACAGAGAAATCTGAAAAACCTAACCTGGATGAGATAGAAAAGAGATTGAAAAAGATTGATGGGAGATTGTTGGGAGAAGGGTAACAATCATTTTGAAAACATATAATCTTATACCAAAATTGCCCCCGATTTTCGGAGAACATTATTGATCAGAAAAAAAAAGAAGTTCCGTTTTGCATTTATTTTTCCACAAATAGCCAAACTATTTTTATATCATACAATTTGGCTATCCGCATAAAGTTGGACTCTACTAATTATCAATTCATTATAAATTAGCCT
>JAOZRY010000499.1 GCA_029939965.1 Bacteroidales bacterium
AATTTTATTAATTTATTTTTCTGTTGTTTTATTGATGCGGCAAATGTAGGGCTACAACAGGCCATGAAACAATCTAATACGTGTGGGCTTTAATATCAGAATGGTGAAATAACAAAACGGGTAGGTGAAATTTTGGATTCAAAAGAATATTTGTTTTCCAGCAACATTTGCTCTTACAGATGTGAATAATTGCAAGTTTTCATGTATTGTTTCTACCCCTAAATATTCAGGGTGAAACAGCGTCAATAAGAATTGTTTGAAAAAGTCATGGCTCACTATATGTTAGTCGATTGCAATTAAAATTGAGACATACAAATTAGGGGTAAGTAATATATGAAAATGGGTGATTGCAAAAATATCACTTTCAATTTGGTGATTTTTTTCCTTATAATAGCAAAGCTAAATCCTGAAAAACAGGGGATGATGAATAAAAAATAATAAGAATGAAAATGCAAAAATCCGAAGCCCTAATCTCCCTTTTCTGTAGATACCCCCGGAAAAGAGAGATTAGACTTTTTTATTAAATCTAAATGGTATTCTTTTCAATTGAAATAAACAAAACCAAATTTTAAAACCTTCAACCTTGTTGTAGGCTTGCAGAATAAATTGTGGGTTACCTTATTAAAAAATCTTGGGGTACTTAAAAGGATTCGTGTCGTGCATGAGATTATAAATTCCGTCAAAAACATCCTCTGCGTTGGGGTTGGAAAAATAATCGCCATCGGTGCTGTATGCCGGACGATGTTCCTGCGCCGTGATAGTAAGGGGTTGGGCATCTAAATAAAAATATCCTTTTTGCTCTTCAAGTACTTTTTGCATCATAAAGGCAGTAGCTCCACCCGGAACATCTTCGTCAAAGAAAACAATCTTATTGGTCTTTTTTAACGACTCAACAATCGTATGCTTAATATCGAAAGGCAGCAGTGCCTGTACATCTATTAATTCTACATCGATACCAAAATCCTGTAACTGGTTTACAGCATCCCGGGCAATTTTAACACAAGAGCCATAGGTTACCAGTGTTAAATCTGATCCTTCTTTAAGAACTTCAGGAACGCCAATAGGGATTTTAAACTCACCAATATTGGAGGGCATTTTTTCGCGCAAGCGGTATCCATTGAGCGGCTCGATAATGAGCGCAGGATCGTCAGATGCCAGGATGGTATTATAAAACCCGGCTGCTTGTGTAAGGTTTCGTGGAACCAGAACATGTACTCCCCGCACCGAATTAATAACCATGCTCAAAGGTGAGCCCGAATGCCAGATACCTTCCAGTCTGTGCCCACGGGTACTAATTATCATGGGAGCTTTTTGCCCGCCTTTGGTGCGATAAGTTAGTGTAGCCAGATCGTCGCTCAACACCTGCAATGCATAAAGCAGGTAATCGAAATATTGTACTTCGGCAATTGGTCGGAGGCCACGCATGGCCATCCCCAAGCCCTGCCCCACAATGGTAGCTTCACGGATGCCGGTATCGAAAATCCTGTTTTCGCCATATTTTTTTTGCAATCCTTCGTAAGTCTGGTTTACGCCTCCAATCATACCCACATCTTCACCAAAAGCAATAACTCTTGGGTTGTTCTTAAAAATATAATCAAAGTTGTTTCTGAGAATTTCCCTTCCGGGGATAGATTTGGCATCCCCGGCATATATTGGTTTCACTGGCTCCACCTTTAAGGCAGAGAACTGATCCTGGCTATACAGGTATGAATTGAAACGTTTTTGATTATTCTCCAATGCCTGGTTAAACCATTTTGATACATTGGTTTTGAGCGAATTGTTTGGATCGCTGCAAGAGTCGCAAATCAATCGCAAAGTTCGTTTAGCTTGCGACATGGTGTCTTTTCTAATGGGTTCGGCAGCCTTTGCAAGGTCTTCTTTTATCGCGGCAATCTTATCAGTTTTTGAACAGTTGCAAGTACTTATATCCACCATCTTCAGGAAATCTTCGCGCTTTTTTAGCATAGGTTTCATAAAGTTGCCCCAGGCTTTCTTTTTGGCATCCTTAACCCTTTTAGTAGCATTTTTTTCAATTGCTTCAAGTTCTTCTTTGGTAGCTATGTTTTCGCTAATGATCCATTCACTCATTTTGCGAATTCCATCATACTCCACCTCCCATTTGAGCCGTTCGGGTGTTTTATATCTTTCGTGCGAACCTGAGGTAGAATGCCCCTGTGGTTGAGTAAGTTCAGTTACATGAAACAAAACCGGGATATGTTTTTCGCGGCACAATTTAATACCTTCATCATAAACTCTGCACAATTCAGGATAATCCCATCCTTTCACCTTAAATATTTTGAAACCGGGCATATTTCCTTTTTGTTCAAATCCGGCAAGGGCATCAGAAATATTTCCTTTGATGGTTTGATATTTTCTGGGAACAGAAATACCAAAACCATCATCCCACACCGACATGGCCAGAGGAATCTGCAATAAGCCCGCTGCATTCATGGTTTCCCAAAAAACCCCTTCAGAGGTGCTTGAATCGCCAATAGTTCCAAAAGCAACCTCATTGCCATGTATTGAGAACTGATCAAATTGGCTGAGGTCAGGATTGTTCCGGTAAAACTTTGAGGCATAAGCAAGTCCCAGCAGTCGAGGCATTTGCCCGGCTGTAGGTGAAACATCAGCAGAAGAATTTTTCATTTGAACCTGATTCATCCAGGTGCCATCCTCGTTTATATACCGTGTAGCAAAATGATTATTCATTAGTCTGCCCACCGTTCCGGGGTTAAAATCCTGATCGGTATCGCCATAGAGTTGTGCGAAAAATTCCTCGGCTGTAAAAATTCCTGCCGCCATCATCAGTGTTTGATCGCGGTAATATCCTGACCGCCAATCACCATTATTAAAAACTTTTGCCATGGCTAATTGCGGTATCTCCTTTCCGTCACCAAAAATGCCGAATTTCGCTTTTCCAGTGAGTACCTCGCGCCTGCCAAACAAACTGGCCTGACGGCTCTCATTGGCAATACGGAAATCGTTCAGCACTTCTTCCTTACTAAATTTTTTCTTTTTACTATTCTTTGGTTCTGCCATAACTACTTATTTATATGGTTGTTAGCACGCGAAAATAGTAAAAAGGTGCGCAGCACTATAATTTACTTATTGTGTAAGGAGTCGTTGTTTTACATAAATATCTGGAAGATACATTTTTAGATAATTGTTTTGCTTTGTTAAAAATTCATAAGCTGCGGTGTGCTTGCGGATTAAGGCTACCGATATGATAATCTAATTAGTGTTTGTCCATAATGTCCGATTTCTTCGTTACGCTCGTCTTTAAAA
>JAOZRY010000500.1 GCA_029939965.1 Bacteroidales bacterium
GGATGAGGTTGAGGTTGAGGTTGAGGTTGAGGTTGAGGTTGAGGTTGAGGTTGAGATGGTTTATCTATTTCGGGTATATGTGCCAGAATGCTGTTTCTTTTCATTTCTGAAACAATTCTTACTATCCTTAATAATCTATGAATCCGATCGGTTCCATTCGTCCATCCCAACATTACAGTATTTGATTGCATTCCTGCAAAACCGTTTGCCTGTATGATGCCGATAATCCCTGTTTCAAAATCAGGAACAATATTAACTTCAGGAAATGCTGTTATTTTCTGATTGATTAATTCTTGTTCCATCTCTTGTTGCATTGCTTTTGTATTCAGGTTCGCATCTCCGATATTTCCTATTAATGTTCTGCAAATTGTTACGACACCTTTGTTCAGGTTGAACCAATTTGCAAGTTGAGCCAGCTTCATTAATCTTGTTGGATTTGATGAAAACAAAAGAATATTTGGACGCCAATTTCTTGTGTGTGCTTGCTTTTCTTTTAATTTAATTAGAGCAAACCTGGCAATTGTGCCCCATAGGCCTGCCCTTACATCGCCCCAACTACTTTTTAAAGCTTTACTTTTTAAATACCAATATATCATCAGCTCAAGGGATATTGCAATTACACAAGCCAATGGGCTTATAAGAAACATTACAATGCCAGCACCGAAGCAGCCAAGAAGTGAAAACCCCCAATGTACTTTTATGGTTGGCCTGTACGAAACATCGCCTACCAGTTTTTCGACTACGGCAGATAAATTAATTGCTACATATAACGTGAGGAAAAATATAGTAACCCATCGGCCAACGGCATTAAGATCGCCCAGCCCAACCGCCAATAGTGCAATGCCGCCTGTTACCCAGGTAGCTATAGTTGGCTGGCCGCTTGTACTTGTTTGTCCTAAAAATTTAGGTGCAATTTTATCTAACGATAATGCCTGTAAAACCCGTGGGCCTCCAAGTATGCTCCCGAATGCTGAGGATAATATTGCACCCCACAGGCCGGGATAAATCAACACCATACCAAAAAAAGCGATCTTCGACCAGATTGGTGGTGCTGATGGATCAATATGTGCAAGCAAGTTACCATCTACTTTTGATGTAACCGACATAGCGGTTAATATGAGCAGATAAACTATAGTACCGGTTATAATGGCCAATATAGTTCCTTTGGGGATCGATTTTTTTGAGTCTTTTAAATCTCCGCTCATTCCAATTCCTGCACTAAACCCTGTTACCGCCGGGAAAAATACAGCAAAAACAAACCAGAATCCTTCGGGTGCAGAACGATGGTAATTTGGGGTCATTTCAGGAAGATGAAAACCTCCCGTAAATACCCCGGCGAACAAGGCTATTAAACTTAATCCTACTGCTGCCATTATTGGTATCTGCATTTTGAGGCTAAGGTTTGCACTTTTGCCTGCAACGGCGGTAGCGAATAAAATAATTAATGCTGCCATTATTTGAACCGGGGGTGCGCCCCACTCTGCAGGCCAAAAAGGAGCCAGAGATTCGGCTAACCCAAATGCATATAAAGTAAGGCTAAGCGTCCTGCACAGGAACAACGGTATCCCTATGGCTCCGCCCAGTTGAATGCCCAAACTTCGGGATATCATGTAGTATTCGCCACCAATACCAACCTTCATATTGGTAGATATTGCAGACGCACTAAGGCCGGTAATAAATGTAATGCTGCTGGCAAGGACTACGGTAAGTAATGTTAGCGGCAAACCAAGATTTCCCAGTACCCATCCGAACCTCAGGTACATCATTACCCCAAGTATGGTTAAAACACTCGGTGTAAATACTCCGAGAAAGGTGCCGAATTTTACGGGTTGTGGCAGGTTTGGTTTTGACATATTAGTATCATATTTCTTATCCATACAAAAACCAGAAGTTATTATACTTTCTTCCACTCACTCATCGCCACCGCCGTTTTAATGATTTTTCTTAATCAACTTATCAAAGTCGCTTTCAAATAGGCGGTCTTGCACAATTCTATACTTTTCAAATTCCACTTCTGATTTAATTTTGGCAATTTCTGCTGTAATTTTTCCAGCATCTTTTAAAACTACTCTGTCGTCATATTCTAAAAATAGGTCAAGCCGTTTTGCCCAATCTTGCATTGTCATAGGTATTTTTCGTTTTGCTCTTTCCTCTGCAAGGTCGAGATAAGCATTCACAATTCTGCCAAGAGATTCTATCTCATCTTTTGTAAGATAGTTTTTGGCAATAGAAACATCAGTTTTTAAAATCTTTCCATCGGGCGAATTTCTCCAACTTGTAAGTCCCATTTTGTCTTTTTTGCTATCGGCTCTTTTGTATATCAGCTCGGCTGCTGTGTGTCCGTGAACTCCATAGTGCAGTTTGTTTTGAACTTTGGCAAAAAACGCCTTTGTGGTTATAGCATCTTTGTTGTAATCTAAGCTTGTGGCATAAATATCAGTTACTTTTTGATAGAATTTGCGTTCGCTCAATCTTATCTCTCTAATTTCGGCAAGCAGTTCTTCAAAATAGTTTTTGTTTAGGTATGAGCCGTTTTCCAGTCTTTTTTTATCCAATACAAAACCCTTAATAGCAAACTCTCTTAAAACGCTGGTTGCCCACTGCCTAAATTGTGTTGCACGAACAGAGTTTACACGGTAACCTACTGAGATAATAGCATCAAGATTGTAAAAATCTATATTGCGGGTAACCTCACGTTTTCCTTCGGCTTGAACTATCCGGAATTTCCGGATAGTTGCCTCCGCAATTAATTCGTTTTGTTTATAAATATTTTTTAAGTGTTCGTTTACAGTACGAACATCAACTTCAAACAACGCAGACATTAATTTTTGAGTAAGCCAAATAGTTTCGTTTTCATATCTGGCTTCAATGCTGTTTTTACCATCTTCAACTGTAAATATCAAAAACTCTGCAGTGCTGTTACGTATTAGTTTTTTATTTTCCTTATTCATAAACCTTCCATTTAAAGTTACAATTAGTGTTTGTCCTTAATGTCCGATTTGTTTGTTACGCTTGTTTCATATGTAGGAAGCCTAATGTGGTTAAATTAATTCACGGATTTCATCAATAATTTTTTGTGCAATCTGGCGTGCAGAGCTTTCCGACTTGCTTTCGGAGTATATGCGAATTATGGGCTCTGTGTTCGATTTTCTGAGGTGAACCCACTCATCATCAAAATCAATTTTTACTCCGTCAACCGTATTTATTTCTTGATCCGAATGTTTTTCAGCAATTTTGGCAAGTATCGAATCCACATCCATTTCCGGCGAAAGATCAATTC